>CAMKRB010000191.1 GCA_946415045.1 uncultured Myxococcales bacterium | reverse complement strand
CATCCATGGCGTTGTACCGTCGCCCCGCCGACGTCGTGTCGGCGGGAGAATTCATGTGCTCTTCAGGACGGCCTGCGGCCGTATGTTCACTATGTGCAGGATAAGTATACATTTCCTGTCACAAACTCCAACACCCCGGCATCATTCATTGACCTGGAATGGTCTGCGAGCCATTCGTTCCGGTCGTTCCGGTGCATGAAACCCAACGGAGGAAATGATGACGAATGTAGACGACACAAAAGCGGTGTATTCGGAAGAAATCGCAGAATTACTGCGTCCGGTGCTCATCTGCTGCTGGCACAAAATGCTGTTGCCATGCAGCAAGCTGTGGGCGTTATCGAAGCTGCGCGATGACGCTCAAATCGAAGCCTTTTGGTCGGCGCATCTCGCACATGCGCTGACTTTGAATCGCGCGATCTCGGCTGGGTACAAGCTGGAACAGAGCTATCGGTATGCGGGAATGGAGCTGGTTACGGCGAGTGATCGGGATTATCCGCCGATGCTGAAGCCGTCGGCGCAGATATCGCCGGTTCTAGCGGTAAAGGGGGATATTGGCGTTCTGTCGAAGCCGCAGGCGGCGATGGTGGGCAGCCGGGAAACCCATGCACAGACGCCGCAGATAATATCCTGCATTGCCAATGCGCTGCATGCGCAAGGTTTGATCATTACCAGTGGCGGGGCGCTGGGGACGGATGCCATGGCGCATCGCGAAGCGATGAACGCCGGTAAGCCGACGGTGGTCGTTGCCGGAACCGGCGCGGATATCGTATATCCGGCAAAAAACCGCGATATCTTTGCGTATGCAGCTGTGCATGGTGCCATTGTGAGTCCCTTTCCGTCTGGTGCTCCGGGGCTGAAATTCAATTTTCCCACGCGCAATGCGATTATCGCAGGATTGAGTGAGGCCGTTGTTGTGGTGCAATGCCGTATGCGCAGCGGTGCGCTGTATACGGCTGATTACGCCAGAAAAATGGGGCGCCCTGTTCTGGTGCCGTTTATGCCGGGATTCAGCGAATTGACCGAGGGCAGTCTGGAACTGGCGCGCACCGGGAAAGCTCAATGGCTGACCTCGGTTTCCGATTTGGAGCGGATATTGGGTGGCTGTTCGAACCATGCGCAGCCTGAACTTCCGCTGGGGGGCGGGGATTGCCCACCCCAAAACACCGGCGGTTACTGCGGTAGGGATGGGCGGCAGAAAGGTGTTTCGGATGGCGAAAAAGTGGGAGAATCCGGCGGAAATCTGCAGACGAACAAATGCGCTGCCATCGATTTGGGGCAGGATTTGACAGATCTTGGTGCTGCGATTGTTAAAATTCTGAGTGACAGTCCGCTGACCCGGGAATGCTTGCGCCATAAAATCGTTGAATCCGGCATGGAACCTGTCGATTTTGATGAGACGCTGCTCGATCTCGAGTTGGCCGGATGCGTTTTGCAATGTGCCGGGCAATATGGTATTGCCGGGAACTGATGCAGAGGGCGCGCCGTATTGCGGAGCAATAGGCGCGCCGCGGCGCGTATGGCGACAGCCATAGCAGCCGCCCCTTTCATGAATAAAATGTCACCGTCGGATATCTTTTTTTTTGCGTATTGAAAGCCGCAATTGTTCTTTATATGTTACCCGTGCTTTTGGTCTTGTTTGGGAGGAAGGCATGAAAAATTTGAGTAGTTTGGGTGTTTTGGCTTGTGTGACGGCTATTTGCGCTGTTTCGTGCAACGAAGAGGCAAAGGTCGATAAACATGTGAACAGATGCCTGGAAATCGTTTGCCCGGCGGGGACTGTGTGCAACATCCTGACCGGAGAATGCGACCCGAGTCCGGATAAATGCGCGAACAAAACGTGTCCTGCAGATACGACCTGCAATCCGGATACAGGTAACTGTGACCCCGATATCATCGACAAATGCGCGGATAAAACGTGTCCTGCGAATACCGAGTGCAATCCGGCGACCGGCAACTGCGACCCGATCGAAGACAAATGCGCGGATAAAACGTGTCCTGCGAATACCGAGTGCAATCCGGCGACCGGCAACTGCGACCCGATCGAAGACAAATGCGCGGATAAAACGTGTCCTGCGAATACCGAGTGCAATCCGGATACAGGCAATTGCGACCCGATTGAGGATAAATGCGCGGATAAAACGTGCCCCGATAATACGGTTTGCAATCACAGTACCGGTAACTGCGATCCCGTGGACAACGATTGTCCCCATGGATGCAATGAAAACTGGGAAGTTTGTGTGAATGGCGAGTGTGTGAATAAGAATTGCATTGGTGTGACATGCAACAGCTGGGAATTCTGCAGCATTACCGGCAAATGCTCGCCATGGAAAGGCTATTGTAATTCAGAGGCAGACTGCGACAGCGGTGTGTGCAATACGTCGACGCATACATGCGGCGTTGCCTGCGAGGATGAGCCCGAGGATAATATCGTTCCGAACTGGGATTTTTCGCAGGCGGATGGTTCGGAATTCAAATTCTGGTCGGTCGAAAACAGCAACGACTATGCGGATGGAAGCGTCGAAATTTCGCCAGATGCCTACGCATGCGCTGCAGCGGCCAATCTCACCAACACAGCGACATCCAATGCCCGTCTGATCAGCGACAGAATTCATCTTCCCGAAGTCGATTTCACCGGTGGCTATGACAAATACGACTGTTCGGTTTACATCAAGGGATCTGCAACGATAAGCGTTGGCTACCGTGTGCTCAAGGCCGGCGAAACCGACAAATACGATTATCACTACAAACCCGAAGGCCAGGAGATCGATAACGACGAATACAGGCTGTATGAATTTGAGATGAGCGTGCCGCCCGATCAGCGCGAGGTTGAGGTGATCGTGGCCGCCAATGGTACGAGCTATGAAGGCATTCTGGTGGACGCTTTCACATGCATTCGCCAAACGAATAAATGCACAGGCAAAGTCTGTGACGACAGCTGGCAGATTTGCAACGTGACAAAGAAAGATCCTGCGACCAGCGACTATGGTGCATGCGTGGCCAGGGCCGGATTCTGCGATACCGATACCAATTGCTCGGCGGTCGAAACATGCAATACGACGACGCATCTTTGCGAAGCCGCCGCGGGCAAATGCGCCAAACATGAAGATTGCGCCGACGGCGATCTCAAATTCTGCGATACCAGGACGAATACCTGTATCGCGGGCAATCCCTGCGATGGAGTGACGTGTGACGAGTGGAAAACGTGCAATGCGCGCACGGGTAAATGCGATCTCAAAGACGGTCGGTGCGATCGATCCCGCGACTGCCTCAAAGACAAGCCTGCATGCTATACATCCACTCACACCTGCGTGAGCGCCGATTTTACCTATACGGTCTCGTCGGCCAGCGAATGCCGCCGCACGGGCTATAACGCTCAGACCAAACAATGTCCCATCAATGTCGTGCCCAACGGCAGTTTCGAAAGCTGGGATGACTACGCATTCAGCGATTACGGCGAACCCTATCATCTGCCCGTTTCGTGGTATGGCGAGGAATTTGAAGTCGCGGCGACGCACTACGATACCGAAATCGATGCCAAGGCAATTCACGAGTACACGACCCATCCGCACAGCGGCAGTTCGGCGCTGCAAATCGAGTTCACCAAATCCAAAGCCGAGCGCTTCACATCCGAAGGATTTAACGTGCCGGGCGGTTCATTTGACTGCGCCTACTGGGTGCGTGGCAAGGGCGACGTGCGCATGCATTCCTACAGCAGCCGCGGCGATGCCAAAAAAACCGAATTCGTCAGCTACGATACGAACGAATGGGTGCGCGTCCCGTTCGTCATCAAAGAAGCTGCCACGGCCATGCGCCTCATCTTCTATGTGAGCAATACCAGCGCTGACAAGGATCACATTCAAATCGACGATGTGGTCTGCACCGGTTACAGCCACTAGCAAGCCGGGTTTTATATGTGCGCAGGCTATGGTGCTGCGCACCATACGCCTTGCGGCTGGCGCTATCGTCCTGCGGACGATACGCGCCAGCTTTTTTGTTTGCGTCCATATTTTGGGCGCAACTATTCAGCCGTTTTTTTTTGAGGGCTGAACCGTTGCTGTTTGAGCACTTTTTTTATTCAATATTTGACAATTCATAGCCTGTGCCTATATCAGAACCGCTTATCTTTTTGCCGGCATCAACCGGTTTTTTGCCAAACCATTCAGGTAAATAAACATGTTTGGAATATTTAAACGAATCTTTGGAACGAGCCACGAGCGCATGATGCGTCGGCTTCAGCCAATCGTGGAACAGATCAATGCACTGGAGCCGGATGTTTCGGCGCTCACGGACGACCGGCTGCGTGCGCAAACTGCAAAATTTAAGGAAAAGCTCGATAACGGGGCCTCGCTTGACGACATACTGCCCGAAGCCTTTGCCACGGTGCGCGAGGCGAGCAAGCGCGTCCTCAACATGCGCCATTACGATGTTCAGCTCATCGGCGGTATCGTTCTGCACCGCGGTATGATATCCGAAATGAAAACGGGTGAAGGTAAAACGCTCGTCGCTACCAGCCCGATGTATCTGAACGCACTCGCCGGAAAAGGCGCCCACCTCGTGACCGTCAACGATTACCTCGCCGGACGTGATGCGGAATGGATGGGGCAGATCTACAAATTCCTTGGACTGTCGGTCGGAACCATTCTCAGCGATATGGAAAACGACGAACGCCGCCGTTCCTATAATTGCGATATCACCTACGGAACGAATAACGAGTTCGGTTTCGATTACCTGCGCGATAACATGAAGTATCAGCTCTCCGACTATGTGCAGCGCGGGCATTATTATGCCATCGTCGATGAGGTCGACTCCATCCTTATCGATGAGGCACGAACACCGCTCATCATTTCGGGACAGATGGAACAGGATCTGAATCTGTATCGCGAAATCAACAAAATGGTGCCGTTCCTCAAGCGCGACGAGGATTATACCGTCGATGAAAAAGCACAGAGCGTGGCACTCAACGATTCGGGTATCGAAAAACTCGAAAAACACCTCGGGATCGACAACATCTATGATCCCAAGTATTTCGAGTATCTGCACCACATCAACAAGGCTTTGCAGGCGCATACGCTCTATAAACTCGACCAGAATTACGTCATTGAGAATGGCAAGGTCGTCATCATCGACGATTTCACCGGCCGAATGATGCACGGACGTCGCTGGTCTGATGGTCTGCATCAGGCGATTGAAGCAAAGGAAGGCGTCGAAATCCAGGCTGAAAGTCAGACGCTTGCAACCATCACCTTCCAGAATTATTTCCGCATGTACGAAAAACTCGCCGGCATGACGGGAACGGCCGATACCGAAGCCGAAGAGTTCAAAAAGATCTACAAGCTGGACGTCGTTTGCATACCGACTGCCAAGAAAATCCAGCGAAAAGATTATCAGGATGTGATCTACTTTAACGAAAAGGCCAAGATTGAAGCCATTGCCAAACAGATTCAGGAATGTCACCAAAAGGGGCAGCCCATCCTGGTCGGAACCGTCAGCGTCGAAAAGAGCGAGGTCTTTAGCAAGGCGATCACCAAACTCGGCATCGAGCATAATGTGCTGAATGCCAAGAATCACAAGCGTGAAGCTGAGATCATTGCTCAGGCTGGACGAAAGGGTGCAGTTACCATCGCCACCAATATGGCCGGTCGAGGCACCGATATTTTGCTGGGCGGCAATCCCGAATTTCTGGCGCGTCAGGCATGCGGCGGCGATGACAAAGCCCCCGAATATCCAAAACTCCTCGAGGATTTCAAACAGCAGTGCGCACATGAAAAGCAGGAAGTTCAGGATGCCGGCGGTTTGTTCATTCTGGGAACCGAGCGTCACGAATCACGTCGTATCGATAACCAGCTGCGCGGTCGTGCCGGTCGTCAGGGCGATCCCGGTGCAAGCCGGTTTTTCCTGTCGCTCGACGATGATTTGCTGCGCATTTTTGGTGGCGAGGAACTCAAGAATCGTATGGCGATGTTCGGGATGGATAAGCAGGCCGATATCCCCATCGAATCCAGACTGGTTTCGCGTTCGATCGAAACCGCTCAGAAACGCGTGGAAGGCCGCAATTTCGATATCCGCAAAAACCTTATCGAATACGACGACGTCATGAACGAACAGCGCAAGACCATCTACACTTTGCGCAATAAGGTGCTTGCCGGCGAAGATCTCGAAAATGAAGTGCTGGATGCTTTTGAAGCCATCATTCAGGATTTGGGCGATGAGCACATGCCGCCTCAGCTCGCCTATGAAGATTGGAATATGGATGGCATGATGCGCGATTTGAACGGCATCTTCGGTTATCGGTTCGATCTCGATTTTTCGCATACCGGACGCGGAGATCGCGATGCACAGCTCTCCCTTATCTGGGAAAAGGTCGAAGCACACTACAACAAGGTTCTGCATCAGTTTGACGATTTGGTGGATGCATTTGCTGAAAACATGGGCGACGAAAGCCCATATAAAGGCAAGACAGGCAAAGACCTGCTCATGGAATTGGCTCAGAATTACTATTTGCGCGAGATCGATCACTTCTGGCGTGCACATTTAACCGCGATGACGGGGCTGCGCGAATCGATTTCCCTGCGAGGTTATGCACAGAAAGATCCCAAGCAGGAATATAAGCGCGAAGCCTATACCCTGTTTGTCAAAATGATGCACAACATCAAAATGCGCATGATGACACAGGTTTGCCGGGTTCAGGTCGAAAAACCGGACTTCTCCCGCCTGAGACAGGGGGCAAGAGCCGAAGCTGCCCGACGTCAGCAGATGTCATCGCAAGCTCCCGCAAGCCACGAAGAACAGGTGCAGTCGTTGCAGTCGATGGCTTCTGAGAATCGCCAGCAGCCGCGTAAAGCGATGTCGATGGCCGATTTGATGCCCGTTTCGATCGCAAAAGCTGCCGCTTCTCAACGCGTTGAACAGCCCAAAAAGACGATGTCGATGGCCGATTTAATGCCCGTTTCGATGCGACAGGCCATGGAAGAAGCCAAGGAACAGCAGCGCAAAATGATGGAGCGCATGCGGGCTGCCGAAGAAGAAGCCCGCCAGAGAGCTGCTGAAGAAGAAGCCCATAGCGAGGCTTTGGAGACTGCATCGCACGAAGACATCCAGGATTCGGAAAGTGAT
>CAMKRB010000190.1 GCA_946415045.1 uncultured Myxococcales bacterium | reverse complement strand
ATCCGTCCTGCTTCACGATGGCATGTACCGCGTCGCAGTCTCACGTCCAGCCATCGGTACACACGTCGACATCACCGCCATCGGCAACGGCAAAATGCAAACCGAAGACGCCGTCGCAGCCGCATTCGACCACATCACACGCTACGAAAACCTCTTCACGCGATACGATCACAAATCACCGGTCTGCGAGCTCAACGAAACCGGCCGCATCGATCATATCGACGACGATTTGTTCGCAATGCTGCAGACCTGCGATGCTTACCACCGCGACACCAATGGTGCATTCGACATCACCGTCAAACCATGCATCGATTTGTTCAAAGCCTGCGCAGACGCCGGCCGCAAGCCAACCGAAGCCGAAATCGCCCAAATCATCCCACGAATCGGTGCCGATAAGCTCCGACTTTCCGCCAATGGTCTCTACATTCCCGAAGGCATGGGCATTACGCTCGACGGCGTCGCGCCTGGATTTATCGCCGATCGCGTCGCACAATTGCTGCAAAACAGCGGCATTCACAACTATCTGGTCAACGCCGGCGGCGAAATCCGCACAGCCGGAAAACCACTCAACGGCCAAAGCTGGCGCATCGCCATCCAGGATCCCTCGCACCAGAACAATTACCCCGGCTTTATCGCGCTCAACGAAGGTGCCGTCTCGACTTCGGGCAACTACGAAATCTTCTTCGGCCCCGACCGCATGTACCATCACATCGTCAACGCCAGCACCGGCAAATCGCCCAATACCAGCGTTTCAGTCACGGTCACAGCCCCAACAGCCACCCAGGCCGATATCCTATCCACCGCCCTCTTCGTGATGACACCGCAGCAGGCCCTCGATTACACCGCCCGCCATCCCGAAATTGCCTGCCTCATCATCGACAGCAACGGCCATCAAATCGCCTCTCCAAATTTCAAATTCGCATAATTATAATTATATATAATAATATTTATGCTCGCCTGGAGACGTGTCACGACACGTCTCTACGGCTCGCCGCCGCCGCTATTGCAAGCAATACGCGGCGGCCTGGCACTTGTTATCCGCATAGTAATTCCAATATCTTTGGGAATTTGCTGCGATCTGTTTCGATATAGTTCTGAAAATACAAAAGATACATTCTCGATGTATATCATTTTGCCAAAAGACAAAGATGGTCTTTCTAAGGTCGTTGCTTCGTTAACAGATACTGAGTTTAAAAAAATCCATGATGCAGAATGGCCACGTTTTGTATCTGTCGATCTTAAATTACCAAAATTTACTATCGAAAATCGATTCTCTGGAATTCAGAGTACTTTTAAAAAACTCGGTATGGGCAAAGTATTTGATAAATGTTCTGCCGATTTTAGTAACATGGGACCAACAAATCTGAGTGGTTGTATTGGCCGCACCTATATTGAAAAAATCATACATAAAGCCAAAATCGAAGTGGACGAAGAAGGTACCAAGGCTGCTGCCGCCACTGCAGTTATGATGGGAGTATCTAAATCGGCACACGAAGGACCCAGCTATCAAATCGTCAAATTCCATGCCGATCATCCTTTTGCTTATGCCATCGTACACGATGCAAGCGGTGCGATCTTATTCTGGGGACAGTACACGGGTAATCAATAAGGCTTTGTACGACCAAAGTGTTGATAAACGCCAATGCTCTGGTACATCTATGTCATAGCAACAATCAGACACGCCTGGAAGGCGTCACTTCTGCATCAGTAACCGGGTGTGCCTGCGGCACGCCCGGACAGACCAACTAACGGCCAATACTGAAAAGATCAACACAGTCGCCGTATAAAGCTATAAATAAACCAAATCCAGTATGATATTATTGATAATAAGACAAAAGGCGCATACCGCACCATAATACACCGCATCAATCCTCACTCAATGCTAAAATTGAATGTCTGTTCCACCTTAACAAGACCATCTCCTTTGGGTGAAGGAAAACGCCAGCTTTGTATAGCATCAATAGCACAGGATTCCAATTTTTTGTCTTTTACCGTCGACTCTTTGACCAGTATGTTTGATACAGAGCCTTTACCGTCAATCAACCAGACAAAAGTGATGATTCCCGATAAATCTTTATTCTTCTCTGTCTCACGCTCATAGCATGCACGAAGTTCACTCGTATGCTGGCGTATGACTTTTTGAACGATACGTCGATCATAGGCACCATCGACATTCGGGGGAGCCACCATTTTAACACGTGGTATTGCATTCTCAGCCACTGCCGCATCATCACTGTCTGAGGGATCTTTAGGCACATAATCATCCAGTGTTCTTCCCTGATTCATGCCAGGACCATACCATGCCATGATCTCTTCATCAGGATTAGGAATAGGGAAGCTGTCTGCTGCCGCATGTTCATCAGCTACAGTATTTGATATAATTGATACTATATCATTAGCCGCTTCGTCCGTTTGATTATCTTTCACATCTGTGGTTTCGCCGCTATCTGTGGAAGATTTCTGAACGTCTACTCGGTTATCATTAGCCAGATTGTTTCTGTCACATGCATTTACACAAAATGTGAGGGCTGCAGCAATCAGGCCAACAGGTATTGCAAATAAATGTGATAATTTCATTTGTCATCCTCATTCAGCGAGTAGTCTTAGTCTTCACAAACCACAAAGAACATCTGTTCTAAGTCTTCGATCGAATCGACCACTGCAATCTGATTTGACCATGGTTTGCGCATCATATGATTTGTATGCATTTCATCGAGCATCCGGATGCACGGATCCCAGAATCCACCGACATTGAATAAAATAACTTTTTTAGAGTGATAATCAAGGGTCTGTGATGCGGCAACAGTAAAGATCTCATCGAGCGTCCCCAAACCGCCGGGCAGTGCAACAAAAACATCGGAACGATCCATCATAATTTGCTTGCGATCGGTCAGATTGCCGCACCGTATCAGCTCATCGATATAACGACTTGTATGGCCATTTTCCTCGACTTTCGACGGTACCACACCGATGACCCGGCTGCCGGATTCATGGGCAGCCTGCGCCACACATTCCATCAGTCCAAGCAAACATCCGCCGTAAACCAGAGTATATCGATGCTTTCCCAAATACGCACCGACAGTTCTGGCAGCTTCGAAATATTCAGGCGCAATCCGATCGTTCGCTGAACAAAATACACAAACTGACAATGATTTCTGTTGATCTGCCGCCATCCTGTCCTCTCTCCATTGTGATATATGTGCCATTATTCTATATTACCCAAGCTACCACATTTATATCTGGATTAGAATTGTTTATTCCATGCAAACTCGCAAAAAACGTATAGTCCAGACGAAATGGGGAAGGAGCCCCATTTCGATCTTTGCAGGTCATTGTAGACTGTATATATTCAGTAGAATCCAAACATTATTGCGGGTTCCAAGGGCCTCAGGCCCTTGGCGGGGGCTGGGGCGAGCCCAAGAAAAAGTAAACGCGGTAGCCATGTCTTATCGCCCCAGATTGCGTTTAGCCGAAATCCGCACTGCATGAATCGGGTTCTGATCATAGCCATGCGCAGTGAGGTATTTAATCGTTTCATCGATATTAAGGCATTCGGGGATATCCTTGCTGCCATAATGTAAGAAACCATTCTCGTGATACCAGCGATTGCGTTCGCGCTGTAATCGTTTGCGAAGCGCTTCATATCGTTTCTCATCGATCGTCTTTTTGGATTCGGTGTTATCCACGGGTTCTTCGGGTTGAACCGGCTGCGGTGCTTCTTCTTTATGCCCAAAGAATCGGCGAATCGCAGCAAAAATGCGCGCAAATAGTCCCTTCTTTTCTTCGGGTTCGGGGCTGGGAGCTTTGGGCGTGGAGATCACCTCGTGCATCTCGGGTTCGGTTTTTTCAGGCCTGATGGGAATCGCCATTTTTTCTTTGTGCCACATCAATACTTCGCAGATAATGCCCAGGAATCGTTCCAGATTGCGCTCGACCGATACGATCAATCCCAGATCGATTTCACTGTCCTCGATAAAATCGATATAGGCATGCGCTTCATCGATTTCGGGTTTCGAAGATTCCGCATTCAATGAATCGACGGATTCGACATTATCTTCATGCGTTTCCTTGTTATCTCCATTATCTGTATTTTCAGCATTTATATATCCTGCCTTATCATCCTCAGCAGCAAAATTATCTTCATTACTATTATCTATGCGACTTATTTCTGCATCATCGCAATCGTCATCTTCATAATGTACGTCATACATGGCATATTTCATATAGCCGGGATGGATATCGCTGTTTATCGCTGTGAGTGCAACGATATAATGGTATGCCTGCGGGTAGATGGTTTTAAACATTTCGTTCAAAAGCAGGCAAATGGTATAGCGAGCGAATGTAGGAATACCGGGCATTTTGACGCGCAGTATATTTTTATTGTGATAGGAACGATTTGGAATATCGCTCACATCGACGACGCGGGCATGGCGCAGATTATCGGGTTCATCCAGCTTGAGGTAGCCGCGGGTTTCGACTTCGTAATCGGCATAGCATCGGCAAACCTCGATTTTTAGAAGTTCGCCCGATTCTCCCATCTGGGTAATCACGCGATGACTGCCCATCGCGGTATCCTGAATGACATTCTTAATTTGAATACTGCGAATCTGTCGATAATACTCGCGACCGTGAATGTGATCTGCAGCACGTCTCACCACGATACCGCTCTCAGGCGTCATCGTCTGCACCTGATAATATTTGCCTTCGGATGTTAAAAATTGCCCGGGCAAATAGGCCTGGAACACATGACCATACAAGCTGGAGCCAATATAGTGCCTGGCGCCGGTTTCATCTTCGGCAATAAAATAAGCGGCTTTCAGCTTTTGCGCGAATATATCAATGGGGCTCCCAACTGGCAATGTCCAATAGGCGGTCATTTTCTTCGAAAGCGGGTTGTCGCTCTGCAGCTCATTTCTCAATTCGGGACGCAGTGCCGCATTTTCAACACCACAATGTTTTGCAAACAAATCCGACAGGATGCGCTGTACACCATCCTTTCCCGGACGCGGAGTAATCCCGGCAAGTCTGAGCTCGTGTTCGATCCGACGCTCACTCACCGGCGATGCATCCATCATCATAATCAGGCGCATCACAATATTGCGCTCAGTTCGCGCAAAATCCGGAACGATTGTCGGTATGGCCTTGGGATCAAATATCAGCGTATGGATATTGTCGGCCATATAATCGCGCAGGAAATAGTGTTCACAAAGGACATTGAAACACCCTTCCCCTGTCGCACGCGTCGAGAAAACCCGCGTCATTTCGAACAGATTGCGAAATTCATCTTCGATAACCAAACAGCACTCAGGCTCGGGGCGTGTGCACCACAAATTCGGTTCGACCCCAAATACATTGTCGAATTCCGACTGTCCCGCCTGTATTCCTGCAACATTACAAAGCTGCATGAAATACTGACCGTCGACCCACTTCATATCAATCGCCGGAAACATATCGCCGCTAATCCACGTCACCGGATGAATCTGATGCTTGATTGCCAATGTATTTATTTCGGTTCCCATGCCCAGATAACGGGAGATGTCCGGTAAAATCTTGTGATGACAATCTTCTCCGTCTGCAGCCCAATAAATATAGATATTATCCGCCGTACTCTTTGGAGTCGCAGTCACATTCGTAATATTTGTGCGCAATGTATGAGACAATGCATCGACCAGACCATCGCAGTTCCTGTCGCATGCACAATAAATCACATCCTTGCCATCGCGTTCACACTGCCCCACCAGCAGATTCAATCCCATCTGTCCGGTCGCCAGAATACGCGAGGGCTCGATGATCAGCACAAAGCCCGTCGCCTGAAAAAACTCACGGTTATCCTTCTGGATTTCGCGATGATAGATATCGCTGAACTTGAGCACACCAACGTCTGCATCACTTGGACCAGGCGTAAGCAATTCTACTTTCCACAGGCTATCAGTACCAGAAAACTCAGACAACCCGCTGCGAAGCCAGTTACAAACATCCTCTGCAGCCGATTCCCGTCCAACAATCACCAGGCATTTCTGGTATTTCATAAACTGACGGACCATCGGCAACATAATATAGTCCGTCAAATCCCGATAAAATGGATTGCAAAATAGCGCGCTCTTTCCCTTCATCAGCAGCAGCGATGTCCGGATATAGCTCATATCCAGATGATGGCCGATCGAATACAGTGTTTCAAAATGCTTGCCGACGATCATCTCATCCATGTCTTCCGACGACGACAACGCTATCAGAGATGATGGCGATACTTCCGAAAGCTGCGTTGCTTCCATGCGCTCATCGGCAAGTTCACGGTTGCCAAATAAATCGGCAAGCTCACGACGAAGCGCTTCAAAATTGGGATTGAGCTGTTTTTCAACCTTCTTTTCTACAACAGGCAGTGGTTCAACATCCTCAGGACCATCCAGAAACAGTGCGATTTCACCCAATACCAACACACCAAATACCGGATAGAATACCGCTTTGAACACACCCCATTCCGGATAGGCACATGATATAAAGAACACAATGGCGGATGCGATAAAAAACGCGAAGTAAAAACCATAAAACAATCGCTTGTATTGTCTGAAATCCGGCTTCAAAACCCACCAGTCTTCAGCTTTTTCTTCATCCGCCTTATCATCTTTTTCCGTCTTGCCATCCTTATCATCAGAATCTTCCGACTCGTTCTTCTCCACCAGATGCCTGAATTTCTCAGGCATCAGGCCATGCTTTCGCTCGTATACAATGCTGGATGTATTCTCCATCACGTCATCAGCTCGCCAGAGCCGATAGCACAACGGCAGCAAAATGACTTTAAATATGAGGAACAACAATGCCAAAGCGGCATTGATAACAAACACCAGACGATTGAGCAGTGAATCCTCAAACGTATCCGAAATCGAACTGAATATGCCCTGATGCTGTTCTATCGAATCGCGCAGCACGTTTTCGATTTCAACCATGCTCAGCATCAATGCTGCACTATACAATACTGCAAAAACAGGAATGATAAACTGGCGGGATCGATAGGGCTTTGCAAGATTAATCCGCAAACACAGCAGACAAATCACCAGATATGGCAGGCTGTGCAAAAATGAGTATAAAATCTTCATACCATTCATAACGAAGCCCCCATACCAGTTTTTTCAAATACCTCTTCACGTTCGACAATCAGCCGTTCGACA
>CAMKRB010000189.1 GCA_946415045.1 uncultured Myxococcales bacterium | reverse complement strand
GAACGGTGCGAGTCGAGAGGCCAGTGAGCAAATCTGCCGGCGCAAGTCGAAGCGCCATGCGCGAGAGACGAAGCGGATTTGATATTGCGAACAGTGGATAAAGGGGCGTTCGCGGAACAACGCCCCTTGCCGCCTGCGGCGCGTAGCCGCGCAAATTATGCGCTTACGGCGTAAGCCGTCAAAAAGAGCATACGGGGCTGAACTGTTACCAACAATGCATAAAAATATTCAAAATGTATGGCAAAAACAAAAATTAATTGTAATATGTAGATGGGAGTTTAGTGTGTAATCGCAGTAAATCGTAGCATAAGGAGAACAAACGATGACAGCACAGTTACAAACACAGAAACAAAGTCAGAAGTCGGATCTTGTTCAGTCACAGCAGAACAAAGCTGTAGGCGGTGGTGTTGCCGGTGTATCAAATGCGCAGAAAACTCAGGCAAGTTCGCATTTTTCCAAAGCAGAAATCCAGTCGATTAAAGGATGGTATGCAAAGAAGAATTACACGAAAGAGTTTATCAAGGAGTTCCAGCGCCTTGTCGGCACGAAAGACGACGGTGATGTTGGCAAACTGACGATCAATGCAGTTTATGACTGGCAGGTGAAAGAAGGTCTGACCCCGCTGGATGGCAAATTCGGTGGTGGTTGCGCGAAGCATGCGGGATTGACCATTAAGACCAATAATGGTTCGGGTTCAAATTCGGGCGGCGGATCTGCCGGTGGTTCGCAGACAGCCGAAGAAGCGCCAACCGGATCGGGTATCAATCCCAAGCCACAGCGCTATGCACAGGGTGATTATCCAAATTCGCCGTATGTGAAAAAAGATTTTTATGAGCGAATGAAAGAAAAAATGGGGGATACTCCATACGAGCAGTGGAATTGCAAGGATCCAAACAGCCCCATTCGTTCAATTTATCTGGAAGCTACGAACAGCAGAAACAACAATGGCGCTTCTACAATCAGTTCGTCGGGATGCGGTATCGTTTCGTTTGCAAGTCTGAAAGGCTGGAGACCGACTCAGGCTGCGGAATATGGCATGAAGAACGGTTCGCGCAAATGGGGCGGACTGAACAGAAGCTTCTATGTCGCCAACGGCGGTGAGCCGATGGGTGCCAATGATGGTCTCAATGCCGTGAGAAACAACGGCAAATACATGATCGCGTGCATGACCAGCGGGAGCAATGGTTACTGGACTTCCGGCGGACATTTCATTTTGGTCTATGGTTATGACGGTTCGAATGTTTATGTCGTCGATTCCGGCGGCAAAAACAGAACAAAAGCCCCGAAATCGACGTTCACCAATGCCTTTTCCGATGGCCACGTCTTCTCGAGATAGTTCAGCATTCGCATGTTTCCAAAAGCCGCTCTTCGGAGCGGCTTTTTTTGTGTGTGCAGCGGGTATGGAGCAGGCACAGCGAACCCCATGGATGATGCGCATCGGAGTGGCGCAATCGCCAGTGCGCTTTTGGGGCGCAAGATACAACCGTGGGTGAGCGCAGCGAAACCCACGGCCAAACGAGCGTATTGGGCGCACAGCGGCCAATAGCGAGCAGAGACGTTCCCCGGAACGTCTCTGTTTGGGGCGGCGCGTATCGGGGAATCCCGATAGCGCCGGCCGCAAATCGTATGGGCGGTGACGCCCATAGATTTGCATAAATAAGATGTGTACAAAATGAAAAACATGATACATTTTGAAAATGCGTGAGATATAAATCTGGTTACTATCAATTTTGTAAATTTGTTAAAAAAAACTTGCAAGGCGGGATTGTGATGTGTATAAGCGCGCCGCTCCTTGCTTCGTGGGCAATTTCGGGTGAAATTGGGGATAACCGCGAAGCCGAATCGGTTCCATAGGGAGAGCATAATGGCTTTTTTAGTGAATCATCCCAAAACAGTTAAAGAATACGAGACAGTATTCATCCTTCGTTCTGATGTGCTTGATGAAGAGCGCACCAAGGTTTTGAACCGTCTGAATGGCATTATCGAGAAGCTGGACGGCCACCTTCTGATGCAGGAAGAGTGGGGAAAACGCAAGCTTGCGTATAAGATTCAGAAGAGTGCGTACGGCATATACTATTATCTGCGTTATCTTGGATACAACGATATGGTAGCCGAAATCGAGCGTAATCTCCGCATCCTTGAGCCCGTTATCAAGTACATGACAGTGAAACTGGGTGAAGATGTGGACGTTGAGCAGCGTAAAGAAGAAGCGGCCAAACTGGGCAGCTCGGCACCGAAAGACACCGCTGATTACAGCAGTGTGGATATCGATGACGAAGATCTTGATGAACTCGTTGACGACGAATAAGGAGAGATACTCATGCGCGTTATTCTGAAAGAAGACGTTGCCCACGTCGGAAACATGGGCGATATCGTCAAAGTTGCAGACGGTTATGGTCGCAATTATCTGATTCCGCAGGGTCTTGCTGAACTCGCCACCGAGGATAAGGCCAAGGCATTTGCGCACCAGAAAGCCATGATCGAGCACAAGAAGGCCAAGCTTCATAAAGAAGCGCTGGATCAGCAGGCCAAACTGAACGGCATTTCGGTGACGATTACCCGCGCAGCTGTTAAGAATGACAAGACAGCCGAAGCGAAAGCCGACGAAAACCGCATCCATGGTTCTGTCACCAACCGTGACATTGCCGATGCCATCGCCGCCCTCAATCTGGGTGTCGAAGTCGATCGCCGCAAAATCGATTTGCCGCAGCCCATTCGTGAACTCGGCGATTTTGATGTTGAAATCAAGCTCGTGCACGATGTCATTGCAACCGTTAAAGTTATCGTTGCTGCTGCCGAATAATTCGAGCAACACAGGGATTTTGAAAGACGCCCATTCGGGCGTCTTTTTTTTTTGATTTTCGGGGTACCCGGGGTTGTATGGCTCGCATGGGCGACCACATGGGGTCGCTTCTCCCGGGGTTTCACCCCGGGCTGTGACATTGCGCCCATTCAGGGCGCTGGTGGTTGCGCCACGTCGTGGCGCGCCTGATTATTTTCCCGGGGTTTCACCCCGGGCTGTATGGCTCGCATGGGCGACCACATGGGGTCGCTTCTCCCGGGGTTTCACCCCGGGCTGTGACATTGCGCCCATTCAGGGCGCTGGCGGTTGCGCCACGTCGTGGCGCGCCTGATTATTTTCACTATTCACTATTCACTATTCACTATTGCCAGTCGATTATTGGTGATTATGGTATTCTATTGTTGTAAATCGCATGTTGCGGTGGTTTGCAGCATGCGGCATTAATCGATTGATAGAGGATATGCAGGGATTTCATCTTTTTACATTTAAGGACATTCCGGTTTCGGTTCAGCCGATGTTCTTTCTGCTGCTGTTGATTCTGACGTTCAATATGGACGACATCGGAGCGATGGTTGTGTTCGCCCTTTGTGCGTTCATCGGCATATTGTTTCATGAATTTGGTCACGCACTCGTTGCACGTCATTATGGTCTGACCCCAGCGATTATCCTGAATGGTTTGGGTGGCGTTACGACTCGTGCGCGTTCAGCCCGGCCCAGTCAGGATTTCCGCATCACCTTTATGGGGCCGCTCACGAACCTGATTCTGGCTGCCGTATTTTTCGGCATTCGCAGACTGTGCTTTTATCTGCTCTCGCTGGGGTATGGTTTTACGATTCTGCAGATTCCCTATGTCGATGCGTTCCTTTTCTATATGATGATGGTCAACCTGGTTTGGGGTGTTTTCAATCTGCTTCCCGTTCTTCCGATGGATGGCGGTAAGGTGACGCAGCATTTGCTGCACAAGTTTTTTAAGGAACGCGTAGCCGAAACGATTTCAGTTGTCGTCAGCTTCATTTTTGCTGTAGCCATTCTGGTGCTGTCCATCATCAACAAGAATATTTTTATGATCATGATCGGCGGCTATTTCGTGCTCATCAACTGTGGTTATGCACGTGAACTCTGGCAGAAGTACAAAGGTGGATCCTCGCAGCCAAAGATGAAAATGCTTGGTATTCAGGCCGAAGGCATTTATGAACGCGGACTTGTTGCGGCCCGCAATCACGACTGGAAAAATCTCGAAGTTCTGGGACACCAGATGAAAAAAGCCGCAAACAACGCGGAACAGCAGGCACGCGCCTATGAATTCCTCGTACTCGCCTGTACCAATCTCGCCAAATATGACGAGGCGTTATTGTATGTCCCGCATGCCCGTCAGTCTGATGCTGTAAAACAGGCTGCAACACGATGCCGGAATATGATAAGGTAATGATAACCGTGGCTAAAACCCACAAAAATGCGCACTTATATCCATGAACTGATGTGATCCACACGGTCGCCGTACACAGCTTGGAGTAACCTTCAAACCGGAACTGCCATGAAAACAAACTGTCACATTCTGCGGATCATCGCGCTCGCTCTGATCGCTGCGATTTCGGTGCTGGTTGCGGCTTGCAACCGTGGGCCCAAAACACTCGAATTTGAGCCAATCGATGGCCAGATCGCCCTGCTGGAGCGCGTGTACTCTGTCTGGTTCGGTGCACGAATCGATATCCCGGCACAGGAAGCCGGCATGCTGACGCTCTGTGACTGGCTGGATTATAAATCGCGTGTTGCGCGTCAGTCGGAGGGATGGGAGGAAAGCCAGCAGATCTTTCTCGACAACGAGATGACGCTCGTCACCCGCACCAATATCAATGCGGATTATTGGGCGAGTGTGTTTGCATACGAATGGCTGGAGAAGCTGTATAATGGGGAGCCGGGAGTTCAGTCTGACATCATTGCCAGATGTGCGCAGTACACGCCTGAGCTCAACGCCCACCTCGATGACGAAATCCAGTCGTTTCGCGGAATTGCGCAAAAAGAAGGCTGGCTGGACAACAATGGCAGAATTGCCCCATCCAAACGCGAGCTGGTCCGTCTGATGCACCGATATCAGTGGGTGATGGTGACATCCAATCATTTCCCATACGACCGCATTTGCCCGCCGGAAGAGATGATCGCCATATTCCGCTATCTGGTTGAAGTCTCGGACATGGCATTGGATAAAAAGTTAGCCCATATCGATGAAATGCGCCGCGAACTCCCCGAATCCTATGACTACGATTTCGCCGAGGCCGTCCTGTACAGCAAATCCGGCGATTCTGCGGGTGCGTGTGCGATTCTCAAAAATGCATTGCCCAATATGCATGACGAAGCTCAAAAAAAGAAGTATCATCAGGCCATCAAAGCGCTTTCACAGGCAAACTCAGAGGCCTGTCTTTAATCATCGTTGCTTTGCGCAGCACAACAAAGGAGACAAAAAATGGCAGAAGAAAAATCGATGACAGATACATTTAAAGAAAAAGCATCATCGCTGCTTTCGAGCATCCGCGAGTTCGGCAATTCGGCCAAGGAAACCATCTCTGACAAGGCCGAGAAAGGCAAAGAAGCCGTCGAGGAAATGATGCGCGAACGCGAGGCCAACGATATCTATCGCCAGCTCGGCAAGAAAATCTACAGAATCTATAAGCGAAAAGAAATTACACTGCCCGATTCGTGTGAAAAATTTGTCGAAAAACTCGACGATCTGTATGGCGACAATGAGCCCGATGAGAGCGTCGAAATGAACGCCTGCTGCGAGAATAAAGAAGGCTGTGACTGCAAGGATTGCTGCTGCAGTGAAAAAGCAGACGACGATAAAAAAGACGCCTAATCATCGCACAAATCCTTAGACGCACGGTTTCGGCCGTGCGTTTTTTTTTGCGCGCCGCTATCTCACTGCGTTCGATACGCTTGCGCCGGCATGCTTTTTCGCGATGCGAAATACGCATGCCGTTTTTATTTTGATCCCCGGATGTGCCCAGGGCGCTGACACATTATCTGCACACTGGCCCTGCATAGCTTTTTATCCGGCTTTGACCGTCACCAGGCATCACGGTTGTCACCCTAATAGATGGTATGATTTTTTCATGTCAAACATCGGGATGTAAACATGCTGTCGTGGTGGCAGCAAATCGAACTCCCAATGAGGTGCCCTATGAGAAAAATCTCCGTCATCATTTCGATTCTCGTGACTGCTTTTGTGCTTATGAGCTGCGGCACGTCAGTTCGGATGACCATGAAGGATTATGTTGCAAAGTCGCAGAACTATTGGAGCAAGACTGCGACGAATGCCTATGCATCTGTCACTATTGATGGTGATACCGGTCTCAAGAGCAATACCGGTGTTTACGGTGCCATTGCAACGACCGTGAATATTGCTAATTCAGTTGCCGCTTCGGCGATCGAACAGGAACAGGGTGACAGGCTTCATCGCATCATCAATCCGCTGGATGTGGCGGATATGGTCACTGCTGGTTTTGATGAGAATTTTGTTGGTAACACGCACCTTCAGGTTGTGGCCGACAACCAGACGCCCGATTTGAGAATATTCTTGGATGTTGTGGATTATGGGCTGTATGCGCGTTCTGCGATGGATGCGATGCAGTTCTATGTTGCCGCCAATATCCGCGTGGTCTATGCCCCGGAACTCACGACGATCTATAGCCACAGCATCACCGCGAGCCGCACGGCGTCCGACCTCGTCGCGGATATCGTCAACATGACGCAGATGACTGTCGAATCCGTTACCAATATTCCGGAATTCATGGTCAGGATTTACGGACTCAGAGAAAAGCTCAATGCGATTAGTGATGTGGTGAGCATCGCATCAGGAATTGCCAACATGAGCGCATTTTTCCAGCTCACCGACGACGATATTGTGACGATGTTCCAGTACATGTCATACGATGCCGGACATGTGATTGCCTCCGATCTTGTCCGTGCGATTTACGACTGAACCGTCTGTTTGCGCACTTGCAGGCATCCGCATGACTTATGTCTGATGCCTGCGGGGCTTGCGGGGTACTGAAACACATAAATATTGCAAGAAAACCGGTGTGGGTTTAAATAGTATGCTGGATGCGTCTGTCATGAGTTGTCAAAAAAAGGTGTACCAGTGATTAATCCACAAATATTCGGCAAATTCATCCTTCTTGAACGCGTAAGTGTGGGCGGCATGGCCGAGGTGTATCGCGCCAAGATGCTGGATGCCCCAAATTTTGAACGGTATTTTGCGATAAAGCGCATTCTGCCAAATCTGGCCGAAGACACGGAATTTGTGTCGATGTTTATCAACGAGGCCAAGGTTGCCGTTGAACTTGAACATCCCAATGTTTGCCAGATC
>CAMKRB010000188.1 GCA_946415045.1 uncultured Myxococcales bacterium | reverse complement strand
TTACGGCTATGAATTGCAAGGCGATAATCTGCTCATTGCGCGTCTTAACCTATACATGACATTCGAAGAATATCTCGACAATATCTGTCATCGAAAGCCCTCGCCAAAAGAAAGCAAACAAATCATCAATATTATCACCTGGAATCTTTGGCAAATGGACGGTTTAACCGGTCATACACCATGTGACGAAGAACCGCCATCACCACAGCGTTCGCTCTTTGATTGGGCAGGCGTATGCCAAAAGCTCAAAGAAACACCAAAACCCTGCCAAATCCGTTTTTATATAAATTCCAGGAATATAAAGACCTTTACCATCCCACAGCTAGCAGAACAAGGAGGAAATATTATGAAATTCGATTATATCGTCGGGAATCCGCCGTATCAGGAGGAAGCTCCAGGAACAAGTACCAGTGATATACCAATTTATCATTTATTCATGGATGAAACTTATAAATTATCAAACAAAGTAGAGCTGGTTACGCCAGGTCGATTTCTCTTTAATGCAGGAGCAACACCATCCGCATGGAATGAACGGATGTTAAATGATAAACATTTAAAAGTTATTTGGTATGAGCAGGATAGTAGCAAGTTATTTCCTAATACGGATATTAAAGGTGGTGTCGCTGTCACTTATCATGATAATTGCACCTGGTTTGATGAGATAGGCGTATTTACATCATTCACTGAGTTGAATTCAATCTATCATAAGGTATCTAAATTGACTGTTGATACCTTAAATATGATAATCTATACTCAAAATAAATTTCAATTAGACGTTTTAAACAATGATATACCAAACCTTAATAGAAGTGACAAACGACTCGAAAGCAATATTTTTAAATTAGAGATATTCAAAGAACAAAGAAAGTCAAATTCCAATCTAAAAATACTTGGATTAACAGATGGAAATAAAAGAACTTATCGATATGTTGACAACAAATATATTGATACAAATCATCCAAACTTAAATAAATTTAAAGTAATTTTACCAAAATCAAATGGTAGTGGTGCTATTGGTGAAGTCTTATCGACTCCCCTCATCGGGGAACCCCTCATCGGGGAACCCCTCATCGGGTATACTAGAACTTTTATCGGGATTGGTGCGTTTGATGATAACTCAACAGCCGAAAACTGTCTTAAATATATCAAATCTAAATTTTGTAGAACAATGCTTGGAATTTTAAAAATTACACAAGATAATAATCCAGAAAAATGGAAATACGTCCCTCTTCAGGACTTCACAGAAAACTCAGACATCGACTGGTCGAAGTCGATCCCAGAGATAGACCAGCAATTGTATAAAAAATATGGATTGGATGAAAACGAGATTGAATTCATCGAAACCCACGTAAAGCCGATGACGTGAGCCGGGGCGTTGCGGGCCGGCGACTGAGGGCCCGCTGTGGGGGTAGCGGCGTATGGCCGCAGGCCATAGACGCGTAGGGGGACACCTCCCCCACTAAATATACACATATTCTAAAAAGGATAACGCCATGAATACGATACAGCTTGAAACGACGAGACCAATCGCTCCGACAATTTATGCTTACACGGCGCCTGGCGTGAAATATCACGAGGGGTGGACGAAGATCGGATACACCGAAGCGCAAAGTGTCGAAGAACGTGTATATCAGCAGACGCATACCGCCGGACTTCGGGTTGAAATCATCAAAATGGGCAATGCGCTATATCAGGATCAAACGTTTGAAACGTTTACTGATCACGATTTTCACGATTATCTGGTGACCGTGAAGGGGATCGAGCGAGAACCAGGGACAGAGTGGTTTCATATTGATGGAGAGACTGCAAAAAAATATTTTAATGAGTTTCGGGACCGTGAATTGGTTTTGAACACCAAAGTACAGATAACTTATGATTTACGCGCAGAACAGAAAGCAGCCGTCGATATGGCAAAAGCCTATTTTGAAAAAGGCGGCACCGAGTTTTTGTGGAATGCCAAACCTCGATTTGGCAAGTGTTTGTCTGCTTACGATTTAGTTCGCAAGATGGGCATGAAGAATGTCCTGATTGTGACGAACCGCCCGAGCGTGGCCAATTCCTGGCTCGATGACTATGTTAAATTCATACAATGGCGCCATGAATATTGCTTTGTGACAGAGAATGATGCGCTGAAAAGCAAACAGGGGGCCATGACGCGCAAACAATACAGCAATTATCGAACATCCTGCGCAGGTAACAGCCAACCTCCAAATATGATCGCATTTGAATCACTGCAAAGTTTAAAAGGATCGGTCTATCATGGCGGTAAATATGACAAGCTGGATTGGATCCATCGTATCGAATGGGATCTGCTCATCGTCGATGAATCGCATGAGGGCGTCGATACGAAAAAAACAGATTGGGCGTTTGAGAATATCACCAGAAAGCATACGCTGTATTTGTCGGGTACACCTTTTAAAGCCATCGCCAATGAGGACTTTGGTGCAGAGCAGGTCTATAACTGGTCGTATGCCGATGAACAGGCAGCAAAAGAACATTATGAATTATCCGGCGAAAGCAATCCTTACGAAAGGCTGCCGCGCATGTCGATGTTTACTTATCAGCTTTCCGCGATGATCCGCGATAAGCTCGAAAAAGGCTGCATAATTTCGGACGATGAAACCGTCGATTATGCATTTGATCTCAATGAGTTTTTTAAGACGAAAAAAGCAGAAGATAGTTCTAATATTTCAGAGAAAGATTTTGTACATTTAAAAGAAATCGAAAAATTCCTGGACGCATTAACGACAAATGAAAAATATCCTTTCTCAACGCCGGAATTGCGCAATGAACTCCATCACACGCTTTGGCTTTTGGACCGCGTAAATAGTGCGAAAGCACTGGCCAAACTCTTAAAGAAGCATCCCGTTTTTGAGAATTATGAAATTGTCGTTGCAGCGGGAGACGGTACCGTTGATGAGGATGAAAAACGCGAACGTGCTTTTGACAAAGTGACGAAAGCAATTCGGGAGCACGATAAAACCATTACGCTGAGCGTCGGGCAATTGACCGTTGGAGTAACGGTTCCTGAGTGGAGCGGCGTTTTGATGCTGTGCAACATGTCGAGCCCTGCGGCTTATATGCAGGCCGCATTCCGTGCGCAGAATCCCTATACTTTCAAACGTATGGAAGGCAAGCAGTTACAATATTACCGCAAGGAGAACGCCTATATTTTCGACTTCGATCCAGCGCGGACATTAATTATATTTGATGAATTCGCGAACAACCTTTCTCTTTCGACAAGCGATGGCCGGGGAATGGCGAGCGATCGCGAGGAGAATGTCCGTCGTTTGTTGAATTTCTTCCCAGTTTTGGGCGAAGATGACGATGGGAAGATGATCGAACTGGATGCGACCAAAGTGCTGACGATTCCAAGGCGAATCAAGAGCCTGGAAGTCGTTCGGCGCGGGTTCATGTCGAACTTTTTGTTCCAGAATATCGCCAATATCTTTGGCGCACCGGGCATTGTCAAAGATATCGTCGGGAAACTGTCACCCGCCTTTGATGATATGAATGTGAAAAAGACGAAACCTGGTGAGCCAAAGCCATTAGATCATATCGAAGATGTACCTGTGGATGAAAGTGGAGAAGTCGATATTCCGCATGAAATCGTGATCGGAACGGCGATAGATATATTAGGTGAAAAGAAATGGGAACAGATAGAAGCCGACGCTTTGGATGCCGTGAATGAAATCGATATCAGCACACCAAAAGCAGAAGATATATCAGATAATACGGCAAAGATTATTGAAAATACAAAAAACAAAATAACACAGTTAAAAGAGAGCATTGCTGCGAATATCAAAGAGAATGTCGTTCCGCAAATTGCTCAAAACTATGGTGCAAAGAAGAATCAAACAAAGAAGATGGACGCACAGGTCGAAGCGGCGATTGATACAAAGATCGACAAGCGCACCGAAGAATATGAACAGAAACTGCGCATTGCCCAGGTGAAACTCGAGCGCAAGCGCGACGAAGCCGAAGCAAGCGGTAATGAAGCGATCCTCAATACGGGTATTGCGACATATCAGGAAGATGTCAACAAGGCAGCGCGCGAATTCACTGAAGGACTACAAAACGACGTCGCAGAGATCGCACAATCCGTACCGCAATCCCTTGTCGAGACACAGGAGCGTCTAAAAGCCGAAGCCGAAAAGAAATCCATAGAAGACGATGTGCGAGCGCATTTACGCGGTTTTTCGCGTTCCATTCCGAGTTTTCTCATGGCCTATGGCGATGATGATCTACGTCTGGACAATTTCGACAAATACACCGAACCCGAGGTTTTTAAAGAAGTTACGGGCATTACACTCGAAGATTTTATCTTTTTGCGCGACGGCGGTGATTATAACGATGAAGCGACCGACAAAACAGAGCACTTCAAGGGGCAGCTGTTTGACGAAATCGTCTTTAATGATTCCGTCAAAGAATTTATGAACAAGCGCCGAACTCTGGCCAATTATTTCGATGAATCGCTGGATGAAGATATATTTGATTACATTCCGCCGCAAAAGACGAATCAGATATTTACGCCCAAATGGGTTGTGCAAAAGATGATCGACGAACTGGAAAAGGAAGATCCAGGCTGTTTTGATAACCCCGAACACACATTTGCCGATTTATATATGAAATCCGGATTGTATATCACCGAAATCGTCAAACGATTGTTCCACAGTGACGGGATGAAGTCCGCCTATCCCAATGAATCAGATCGCATCCGTCATATTATACAGCATCAGGTGTATGGTATGGCACCAACACGAATTATCTATTTGATTGCGACAAATTATATTTTGGGTTTTGATGAATCCTTAAAACGTGAAACGACGCATTTTGTACAGGCAGATGCAGCTGAAGCGGCAAAATCTGGCAATTTGCAGCAATTGGTCGACAAATACTGGGGGGAATGAAGTGGTTGCAATGATATAGTCGCCGCGTATCGCGTAGCGATAGCGGGCGTCAAGCGAGCTGTAGGCACGTGTCACGGAGACTGTGAAATAACACATTTATGAGAGATGTTTGGGGTGCTGATTGTGAGATCCCCTTTACAACCAGAGTTATCTGGTGCCTTTTGCATAATCAAAAATGTGTCTTAGCCTGGGGATGCGTGCGTCTCGCCCGCTATAAAGCCACGGATATGGCATTTTTTCCTTGTCTTAAATCGTATTCGGCAGTTTTCTCCCATATCCACACAGATTTGCAAGACGTACAAGGTTATACGTATTCATGTATAGTGCGATTTCTGAACACACTTTCTCCATAGTTGTTAAAAGCAATGGGCATTTGCCTGCCCAACATTTAATTGTTCCAAACACGTTTTCAATTATTCCAAATCGTTCCCTTAACAATCGCTTGTTTTCAGGTTGTTCCATCCTAATTCGGTAGTTTTCTTTCCATTCATGGTCTTCACTCACCATAACAGAGCGTCCGTACTTGGATTTTGTGCATTTATCGCGTAAGGGACAGCAGGTGCAGTCTTTGTTCGTGGCCTTAAATATTTTGTAATTGATGCCCCTGCGTTGTTTTGTTGTAAAATATTCTAAGCATTTTCCCTGACAGCACCTTACAACATTGTTCTCTTTATCATACTCAAATGTAACGCCATTCTCTATGTCTTGTTCTTTTTGAAAGACCTTAGGCACTCCAACGACACAATCCAATCCAAGTTTCTCAAGCTCCTGAATCTGTTTGGCATTGCAATAACCAGAATCGCCAAGCTGTTTAGCGATTTTTATATTGTTCTTCTTGGCTATTTCTAACGTCTTCTTGGAAACTGGGGCAAGTTGCTGTACATCGTTGGCATCATTTGTCACGCTGTATGCCATAATGACATGTAAATCTTTCTCAGCCACAACCTGGGTATTATAAGAAGCATCAAAATGTCCGCCTTTATGCTTCATACAACGAGCATCAGAATCATTAACAAAACGCTGCGGTTCAGTTTCTTCTATTTCCACCTTAGTTTCTGCTTCTCTAACCTTTGCATGCAGTTCCTGCAATTTGCCTTTTGTCTGTTCAAGTTCTTCACGAAGCGATGAATTCTCTTCCTCAACGTCTTCGATACGATCAATTTGCTCCGATTCCTTCAGATAAGCATCAAGATTTGACTGTGCCTTACGCAATTCGTCCCTATATTTCTGAAGCCTTGTTTTGGACGCGTAAGCCTTAAACTTTGTCCCGTAATAGCCGTTGTAATTGGCTCTTTAGTACATAAAACAAGGATTGTATTCCGAACATATGCGAAAAAAGACTCAAACAAATCCTTGTTGGCTGCTCGAAACGATGCAATCGTATGATAACTAGGATGCAAACTACCCAGTAAAAACATCACCTCAATATTGTTATACGTTGCAGCTTCCAAATGCCGTGAGCTGTTGATATGGTTGCGATAACCGTACATTAATAGCTTCAGCATTTCTTTCGGAGAAAAGGCGGACGAACCTGTTCGGGCATTTTGAATACCTGATATTGCGTTCATGTCGTTCTTTTCAAAAAAGCTATCTACCATTTCGTCTAGCAAGCGGACTTCACTGTCTAAAGGGATCAAGCTTTCCAAACTAACCATCTTGATCTGATTTCTGGGTTCCGGTGTTTTGAATAGCAGTGGCATCGCCTCCTCCATTGTCGCAAAACCGCTAAGATTTTCGCAATAATGAACGCAAACGTCAATCAATTTATAAGCCAAAAGAGCCGAAGGCTTAATGCTATCAGCCCCCCCAAAACTACATTAACCTACAACTATTTCACAGTCTCCACTGGAGGGAAATGGGCTGTCTGGCCAAAAAGATCTGAAACTTTTTCTCTCCAGTACCCCCTTGACAGTTCGGGCCTTTTTGAACGAAAGATTTTCATATTTTCTTTCCACCAATACTCCCTTGACAAAAACCACCGTTTTGACCAAAAGGATTTGAAGTTTTTTCTTCCAGTACCCAACGGACACGAGGGACCGTTTTGAACGAAAGAAAATGAAAAAGCCTCCAGAAATTATCCGAAGGTAGTAGAAATTTTCATATTTTTGTGATATAATAAATGGCAGTGTTTGATTAACCCGTTAGGTTCAAGGAGGCACGAAATGGCTGTTACATATAAAAAGCTGTTCCATATGCTGATTGACAGGAATATGATCCCGGCCCAGCTTCAGCAGGAGGCCGGATACAGCGTAAAGACATGTACATGTCTGCGCC
>CAMKRB010000187.1 GCA_946415045.1 uncultured Myxococcales bacterium | reverse complement strand
CCGCGCAGTCCGTTTTGCCGTTGGCGTCGTCGTCGATGTTGTTGCCGCAGATTTCGTGAACGGGCGCAGTCTGGCATGAGGGATCACTTGCGCATGCGTCATCCGCGCAGTCCGTTTTGCCGTTGGCGTCGTCGTCGATGTTGTTGCCGCAGATTTCATAAACGGGCGCAGACTGGCAGGCCGGGTCGCTTGCGCAGGCCGCGTCGTCGCAGTCTTTCTGGCCGTTGGCGTCGTCGTCGATGTTGTTGCCGCAGATTTCGGCGTCGGGAGTCCAGGCTGCTGCAGTGCAGGATGTGTTGATTTCT
Source organism: uncultured Myxococcales bacterium (assembly GCA_946415045.1). Classification (GTDB taxonomy): domain Bacteria; phylum Myxococcota_A; class Bradymonadia; order UBA4248; family UBA4248; genus UBA4248. Next base: position 6,890 of record CAMKRB010000187.1, on the reverse strand, counting down.
GTGCCCAGCAATCTGGCCATCAAGTTGGCGATGAGGCAAAGGCGCTGGTTGGGATCGACGATGGTTTCGAGCGGGAAACCGGTGAGGATGGCTTTGCCGTCGGCACTTAATATCGCAGCTCCGGTGCTTGCGCTGACATCGCCTCCGATATAATTCAGAATGGCGGTGCCTCCGTTGGCAGCATCGAATACGTCGGGATAAATCACGCAGTATGCGTCGGGTGTGGGGGCCGATGCCGAACCGCCGTTCACGACGCAGCCGCTGTAGATGACGTCATTGGACATCAGGCCGGGAGCCGATATCTTTTGCGTCGCATTCACGTCGTTGTATGCCTGATCTGCAGCATAGACGGCGTCAAAATTGCTTGCCAGCCACGATGCATTGCTGTTGTAATCCGAATCGGCCATCGCGTAGCCGATTTCGGCGCCGGTCAGTATCAGCGGTGTTTTGCTGGAGCGAAGCTGTTCGATGAGTGCGCGTTGATCGTTTGGAAGCACGTCGTGCGTGATGGAGGTCTGACCAACGGCCCATACGATTAAATCGTATGTATGATTTTTTAATAGTTCAGCGGCATTGTCATCATCGACTGTATCTATGCCGTAGCCGGCATTATTATATAGAATGGCCGGTGCATAAATGCGCGCATACGAACGCACATTGTTTACATCATAGACTGTTTTTACTTCGCGATCGACGCCGTCGATATATAGTATCTTTTTCTGATCGCGGTTGGGCAGGCGACCTACGCCGACCATCGAATCCAGGCTTTCTCCCGCATCGTTCGAAGCTGTGACGCGTACATAAATCGTTTGCCCGTGCGAAATCGGCAGTGTGGCTTTGGGGTCTTCGACAACCATAATCGGATCGACATCGAAAAGCAGTCCGTCATCCGATGTATAAATAGAATATTTGGTCGCGGCCGAATTGGCGATAACTTTGTCTTCCACCGGTTCCCAGCTCAGATTGAGGTGATCGCCTTCGGCAGTCACCGTGAGTTTGTTGGGCGGCATGGGGGGAATCATCGCATTGTCACCGTTGAAATGCTGAATGATACCGGCGACGATGCCACGGGCACCGGCAAATCGGAAATTCGCCTCGCGGATCTGCCGGGTATCGGCGCTGTTGTCGTGAAACGCGGTTTCTATAAGCAGCGCCGGAATAATCAACGGCGCATTGTCTTTGTTTCTATACCAAGCATTGCGCGTGGCACTCAGCTCACCAAACGCCGCACCATGCAGATACTGGCTGCCGGCCCAGTTACTTTCTATATAGGCTTTCATATAATCTATAAAACGCAGATGTATATGTTTGGCATAGTTATAAGTTCCCGGCGGAAGGTTGTCGTTGGCGTGATTCGCCTGCCAGCTGTCTTCGCGCACCCACTGCAGGTTGCCGCTGGAATTGGCCGGATACCAGACGTAGGTCTGTGTACCGCGCGCACTTCCTGTATTCGCATTGGTATGCAGCGAAAGCTGTGCATCCACGCCTTCATAAAGTGAATACAGGCTGCGCCCCGTCACATCGCTGTACTGCACCCATTCCGGCACGCCCATATACTTCAGCCAGTCGAGCGCGCATTCCTGCCACTTGTATTGCCCCGATGTCTGGCCGCTGTAAGCAATCACGCCGGGACCGTCGCCAATTTGGACGGATTCGGCAATCACGACCCTGTCTCTGCTGGATGTCACGTTCGAAAGCCGCACTGCGCCCTTTTCCGAAGCCCTGAACGGGAAAAGCCCAAGAAATCGCCACACGTTGGCCGATGCTTTGGGCGAATTCTGGTTCATGCTGGAGGATCCGTTGCTGGCAAATTTCAGGCTCTGGTTCTGCATCACCACCGATTCGCCCCGCGCATGAACGATGGTGTATTGCGCGTCGGGAATGCGGTTGTCGCTTGTAAAATAGCGCACATAAACGGGATAATAGCCGTCTTTGGGCACATTGAACGACCACGTTGCCGTCGCAGATTCGGTGCTGTCGCCGTTGGCATAGCGGTAATCGCCGCCGCTCGTGCTCGGGTTCCAGGTGCCCGTCTCTGCGTAGCCGCTGTCGCCGTATTTAATCACTGTCGCAGTCTCGGTATAGCTGTAGGCGCGCATCATCAGCGTTTCCACACCCGCGCGCTCCAGCATCGGCCGCACATAATCGCTCACCCATTCATAGGTATGCTTGTCTTCCCGCAGTTTCAGCGTAATCTCTCGCTGCCATTTCCACACACCGTCTTCATGCTCAATGCCGTGTCCCGCGCTCAGACTGATGCGTTTGCCCGCAAGCGCGCCTTTTTTGAGCGATCGCGTCAATGGTCGGTTCGACGGCCTGGACTGCCGCACCGCAATGCCATGTTCCATCGCGCTTTGCACCACATCATCGGGCGCTTCGCCCAGCATGCCGGGCATCGGCCAAATGCCGCTGCGCGCGTCCGTATCCTGCGCCGCTGCACCGGACGTCATCGCCAGCATCGCAGAAACAACCGCCAAAATCTTCAAGCCTTGTATACACTTCGACATGATACCTCCTTTTGGGTATTGCGTGATTCGATCCGCATGATGCATAGCATAAAACATCGTCTGAATAAATGATGGTGTGTTTTTTTGATGCGCAGGCTATTGCCGGCGTTCGCCGTCAATACGCCGCGCCGCTCGCTTTGCTGCGGCCACGGGGGACCGCCGCTGCAGCTCGCAATCATACATGGGCGCGTCTATCTGCGATACGCCGCGCCAACGTGCCGCGAAAACCAAAAAACACATCCGAAGCGCCTGTTTGCAAGCTGTATCAAAACTGTTATAATCATCGCGCAGCAATTCGCTGTTGAGTGATGAATGAAGGGGCGCGTATGAATCGTCTTTTTAGGTTTGCGTGGATTTTGTCCGTTCTTGGGGCTGCAGCAACAGGCTGTACGCTTGAAAGCGCTTGCAAATCGGACTTTGACGGTGATGGCATCAACGATTGCGAAGATCCATGCCCGATGCTCCAAGATGCGCTCGTCAAGCTGGGGCTTTCGAGCGGTGATGTGTTAAGACAGCGTATCGCTGAATCGACGAAATGCAAAGCGGTTATAGAAGCCGGGTTAACGGTTTGCACTGACGGCGACAATGATGGCATCATCGATTGTCTGGATGTATGTGATTTATCGCCCGATTATGGCAAGATCGTGGATTCGAAGCACTCTAACCGCGTACTGAGCGTCTATTCCGACGAATTAGAATCGCCGCTTCTGACGTGTACTGGGGAGGAACTGGATCTTTGTCCTAACGACGACAGCAAGACCGTGCCCGGTTTATGTGGATGCGGGGTTTCGGATCCGAGCGATTATGAAGCAGACGACAAACGCGCAACGTGCAGTGAACAGCCATCGCAGTGGTGTCCGAACGATCTCGAAAAACAAACCACTGGCCCCGGCGTGTGCGGATGCGGCTATAAAGACCCCCAATCGGGCCGCGTTGAAGACTGCAACAAAGAGGCGCAGGATGGCTTTGTTGTGATTCATGATACGGCCTCACTTTTGCAGTTTTATGCGCAGGTGCAGCAACATATCAAAGATAAAAAATGCGATCGCGATGGCGATAATCTGGTGTGCCGGGGCGACAACACAGCCGCCAAATGCTCGGGGAAAATGCTCCACGAGGGCGGCGAACCCAACTCATGCTGCGATCCCTCACAATATACCGAGCGTTGCGATGGTGATGTCGCTTATGCATGTATCAATGGAAAAGTACAGAAACGTAATTGTGCCGAGTTCGGGGGATGTGCGCTTATTTCGTCTCCGAATCCATATCCGGATGATCATTACTGGGCTTATCTCAATGAACAACTCGCTTTCTGCAATGCCGACGATGCGCCGGATGAATTGTTTACACTAAGGGCAAAAATCGTAAACGATATCGATTTGTGCGATGATGCGACGGTGATGGGCTCTCTGCAGGGGTTTTTTGAAGGATCCGGAAATGATACGGTTGTCTATCCCGATTTGGATTTATATGACGTGAGTATCGAGGGCAACGGTCACATCATTCGTTGCTCGCATCCATTCGCACGACCACTGTTTACAAATGTTGTCAAATCTCGCATCCACAATCTGAAGTTTGAATACAATATGGTACAGCGCCCGGCTGCTGTGATCGTGCAGAATCTTGACCGTTCGGTGCTTTCCGATATTTCATGGAAAGGTGGTACCGATTTGGGCGACAGTCAGAATGCAAAATCGAATGCGGAATCATTCGGTGGTATCGTCTCGACGAGTGTTGAAAGCGTACTCAATGGCGTGCACGCTGATTACGAAGATGGCTTGCTGGCATACAAAGATGGCGGAATCCCCCAAAATGGCTTCTTCACGTCGGGGATGTTTCTTTCTGCACAGCACAGCATGATTAAGAATTCGGGCAGCAAAATATGGAAATACAAATGTACGCACATCAATTGTGCTGGATTTGGCAGTACTATTGTCCGAAGCTATGTGACCCAGAGCTATCAGTCTATTGCAGATTTCCAGTTTACTCTATTGGAAGACGATGACCTGGATAAGTTCAGTGCTTCTGGATTTGTGGATGCCTCCAGCAATACTTTGTTTGATAAAATATATCATAAAATCGATAAGGTCAGGTTCGACAATGAAACGGACAATGATCAGATGTGCAGACGCAAGTATTGTTTGTTCAACGGTTTTGGACGTGATATCAATTACTCATGGTTCACGAATATCAGACATCAGATCGACGATATCAGTCTTCCTAATTGGAGCCTGTTTGGTTTTGTAAACTCAACCGTCCAGTACGGAACTGGTAATCAATTTAACTACGTCGATTTGATATTCGATTATATTGATGTTATAGAGTTTGCTTTGCTCACGCATCCCGATGAACATGTGATGGCTAACTATGTTAATATAGAAGTGACTAGTAAAATAAAAGATACATTAGAATCGGAGGAATCCTATCATTGTGATTTGTTAGGCCAGATTAGCGGAAATTCTGACCATGTTCATATCAATGTGTTTGATATCGATATGCCAAATAATAGTGTTGATGCTTTCTATTCTAGAAATGACTCAAAAACGCTCAGAGACTTGTCCATACATATTGGATCTATAAATGCCGACAGATTCTATTGCGTCAATTCAAATGCAGATGCCGAACGTGTCAGCTGTGAGGTCGGTCAGGCGACACTTAATCGCTTTGCATTGTTTACACAAATCGGACCTTTCCGCAATGCTTCCGGGTATGCCGATGTTTATATTCAGAATGATGCTGTCGGTAAAAAAGAATATTCCGGTGCATATACCTATATGAACGATACTAAAGTAAGTGACGCATATAGCCGTGGTAATTATATCACCGATCGTGTCGCCACAACATCGTTGATGCACTCGTATGACTATATCAGACGAACGACCAATGCCGCCGGGGTCGAGATTAGAGATGTTTTTGGTGCTAAAGAACTCAAGGGGCCTTATCTGGCGAGTAATGCCGATGATATAAATGTGGAAATTGCAAGCCATATACCGGATGTATACAAAAACACCTATTGGTATAAACCCAGTAGTGATGCATATAGTGCAATATGTAAAAAACATGTGCTTGATGAAAATGGTAAGCCGAAAAAAGATAAGGATAATAATGATGTTTATGAAAATTGTTCTGCCGAAAGTATAGATAAATTGCGCGAAGTCACGGACTGCATGTCGTTTACAAACGACACAACTGCGGAGCTCATCGAAAATCTAAAATCTCAGGACCCTGGCTGGGGGGCGAAGGAAATTGAGATTCGCGTCGGCAATTATCCTCAAAAACTCAATATTCCGTGGTACAACGTCGATACATCGTGGGTCGGCGAAATGAAAAAAGAGATGGATGCCTGGATCGCTGAAATGCCCATCGACAATGGTACGAAATAATCGCATCACTATAGGAGTGTTCGTATGAAAAAACTGATAGTCCCCGGTGCAGTTTGGTTTCTTGCAGTGTGCAATGCATGCTGGATGACGGATGAGTGCGGTGCAGAAGGCTCCGGATGCCATGATTCGGTCAAGGTCTGGTGCGAAAATGGAAACGATGCGGAACCATTCGAATATGACTGCGCTCAGGAAGATCTGACATGTGCACAGATCAATAACAATGAATACGATTGCGTATTGCCGTGCAGCAAATCGGAAGTGGGCCTTGTCGTCGATGCTGCGTGTAAAGACAGCATGACGCTCGATGGCTTTTTCTGTGCCGAGAATTCGCACTGGCTGATGGCCAATTCCGGTGCACATTATTATTATCAGTACAATACCATGAACTGTGAACACGGATGCGAGGATAACGTTTGCATTAAGCTCCACCCGGATGAATACGATTCATGCGATGGACGCTATGTTCCTTCGTGTGCTGGCGATGTCGTGGGCTATTGTGAAGGCGGTACGGTGCATGTGCGGGATTGCCGGATGGAGCGCAAAGATGGGGATCCCATGGTCTGCGTGATCATCGACAACGAGGCGACTTGTGAAAAATCGTGTAACCCCGGTCACTTCGGTGCGCCCAAATATGCCTGTGATACAAGAGACGGACAATCCTACAGCGTGATGCAGTCGTGTGAAAATGACGGCTATGCCGATTTCGTTTGGACCGATGAAGAACTGTGTCCGCTTGGTTGTGATGAAACGACGGGTCTGTGCAAAGGACAAACGGTTGTTTGCCCGTCTGAATGCCCGAATGACTGCGACGCAAATGGTGTTTGCAATACGCATCCGGTCGTTTGCCCGTCCGAATGCCCGGATGACTGCGACTCAAATGGTGTTTGCAATACGCATCCGGTCGTTTGCCCGTCCGAATGCCCGAATGACTGCGACGCAAATGGCGTTTGCAATACGCATCCGGTCGTTTGCCCGTCCGAATGCCCGGATGACTGCGACT
>CAMKRB010000186.1 GCA_946415045.1 uncultured Myxococcales bacterium | reverse complement strand
TGAGGAAAAGCAGACTGTGACAAATACAAAAATTATTTGTACTTTGATTCATAAATTCCTGAATAAAAAGTATGACGGGGCGGAGCGCAATGACAGTGAATTTGTGAAAGCAATTCAGGAAATGAAACTGCTTCAGATAAAAGGTCATTTTTATCGACGAATGTCATCGTTCTCAGGCGGGGTCGATGCACGCCGCTATGCGCAAGCTCATTCCCAATAGTATATTGATCGGTTTTACGGGAACGCCAATCATTAAAGCCCAAAAACAGAATATAAATCGTTTGAGTCAGGCAATTTTTGGCGATTATATTCATCAATACAAATACGATCAGGCCGTGCGCGATCAAGTCGTACTTCCACTTCGTTATGAAGCGCGTAAAGCGGGGATCTTGCTCACCGACAAGGATGAACTGGATGACGAAATTCAGCATTATTTCGACGAAAACCATCCCAATCTGACCGAAGAAGATCGCGAAATCCTCAATCGTCGGTATGCATCCAGGGCTTATGATGATGAAAAACGTCTGACGAATGTCGTAAAAGATATTATCAGCGATTTAAACCGTCTGTCACTTCGCCGAACAAGCCCATACCGAGATTGCAGAATGGCGGCAATGCGATGTTAGCTGTACATAATATTTATCGTGCTTTTAAATACTATGAAATTTTTCAAAAATTGAAAGACCATTTGAATGGCCAGGCGCTGGAACCATTTGAACGGAAGCATCTATGAATTATTTATATATATAATTTCCACCGCATATCGCGCAGCGATAGCGGGCGCAAGCGAGCCGTAGGCGCGTGTCGTGACACGCGCCAAGGCGAGCCCCATATATCCCGCCCCGCGTATCGCAGATAGCGGGGCGCAAGCGAGCTGTAGGCGCGTGTCGTGACACGCGCCAAGGCGAGCCCCATATATCCCGCCACGCGTATCGCAGATAGCGTGCGTCTTATGTACGGCGCGCCTTGGGCAAAAGACCGATCGCAATCGCAGCCACAATGATAATCCCGCATCCGATAAGGCTGCGCGTACACGGGAACTCGCCCCACACAAAATATCCAATGATCAGGCTCGAAATCGTGGACGCATAGATGAAAGGCGCGACGATGGTTGCCGGCGCGTAGCGGTATGCCCGCGTCATGAGCTGCTGCCCGAACATACACGTGATGCCGGCACCCAGTAATCCTGCAAAATCCGATGCCGGCGGCATGACCCAGTCGGTAAACGGCAGCGAAAACAATGGCAGAAGCGCACTCATGCCGAGAAACCACAAAACAATGGTGTCCGAAGTCTCGGTCGATTGGAGTTTCTTGACAAACGTGTATGCAATCGCTGAGACAATGGCCGAGAGCAGCGCCATCAGAGCCGCGAAGTTCCACGATGTAAAGTCTGGCGAGGCAATGAGCAGCATGCCAAAGAAAGCGACGAAAACCGTGAGGTAAATCCACCATCCGAAGCGTTCGCCCAAAAAGAGCGCGGCACAGAGGCAGACAAAAATCGGCGACGCCTGGTTGAGGCCATTCGCAAGCCCAAGCTCCATGTGGCAGATGGCCCATACGTACAAAATAGACGCAAGTGAACCAAAAAAACCGCGAAAGAAAAGAAATTTCTTGTTGTTTCCAAGCGGGATTTTTTTGACCCCGGTGCCCATCAGCAGAAGCAGGATGACGAATCCCGTTGCACCGCGAAAAAATGCCGACTCGAGTTCGGGCAGCCCCGCCCCAAAACCGCGGATCATCGCTGAACTCGTAGCGATAAAAAGCCCGGCCGTCACCATGAGCGTCAGAGCTTTTGGGATGTTCGTCGTCGGACGTGGCTCGCTATCGCGGAGGCCGTGGGCAATGGCAAGATGTGGCATGATTTGTTCTCTGTAAACCTCATTAAAATAGCGGTATTGCCGCTTGTAACGCAATAACGCACAACACAGTGCGTCCCCGGGGCACGCCTGATAGCACTCCCCCTTAAAGAGCGCAATACCGACGCGCGTCATTCCACATTGAATTGAGGTCCATGTAGCTCATGAATCTAATGCAAATCGGGCATTTCCGACTATCGGATACAATTTGAATCTTTAATGCGTTTGATTTAACAGTTTTTATCCGCTAGTTTTGGCGGGCAGGGTAATGGTTATGAGAAATCAGCCTGTGACCAGAATGCGTCCGGTGTCTAGGGATATTTGAGCGTGTTTTGGGAAATGCCATCAGATATGATAAATCGATAGGACTCTTTATGACCAGGAAAAGAAAACATTTCACATACATTCTAAGCGCAATTCTTGCGACGTTCGGCGGACTGGCATCTTGTTCCGATGATAATACGTGCCACGATGCATCCTGTCAGGCATCCAATGGCGGCGGACAGCAGCCTGGCGGCGGGCAGGAGCCCGGCGGTGGTGAAATCAATATTACCGAAGGACGCGCACTTAAAGAGAATATCGTTAAATATTATGAACTGGCGGAAGGTCAGGCACAACCCGCAAAATCAGTGACATTAGTCGATTTTACGACCAAAACATATCAATCCGGCACATCGACAGAATATACAAAGAATGGTTCTCGATCATACAAATATGATTATTCCCAAAGCCAGGCCATTTTCCAGGTTCCTGCGGATATTTCGGAGTATTCATTTTTAACGATTCCGGTGTATGTCCCGGAATCGACAGTGGGACAGACGCTCTATGTCCATTTTGACAGCGAAAACACCAAGACAGACGGTGAAGACTATTACGGCTATCTGTTAAAATTTGAAAAAGCCGGCTGGAATGATTTTGAAATAGAACTCGACAAGATGGAGGTAGCGCGGACGCCGCGCGGATGGGATGGCATCGATCATCTGGTTTTTGAATCGACAGGCTGGGAACAGAATAACAAATCCGATACCACCATTTTTATCGAGAATCTCGTATTGCGAACAGACCCTTCAAAAGTACAGGACGAAGACGTCGAGACGACCATCGTCGATTTCTCTGATTCGAAATATACAAAGTATGCATCGACGGAATATACGAAGACTGGAAAAAATACCTGTAAATGGGAATATACAAAAGATATGGTTGAATTGGCCGTTCCAAAGGATTTGTCTCCATACGAAGGCATTTCCTTCTGGGTGTACGTGCCCGAAGAATCGGTTGACCAAACCTTTGTGATTCAAGTGATTAGCCAGAATCCAGATGTAGCTGGCGACGATTATTACAGCTATCAGGTGAATCTCAACCAGAGTGGATGGAATAAATATACCGTCCGTCTGACTGATTTTGATGTGGACCGATCACCTCGCGGCTGGGATCAGATCGATTATGCTTTGCTTTGGAAAAAAGGATTTAAGCAGGCCAACAGGGATTCGACGATTATCTATATCGACAATATCGTAGCGCATACCAAACTGAGTGCCATCGAAAGCAATCCGATACCGAAACTGGACGGTGCGGCATTCTCGATGCACAGCAGCCGTGCCATTGTCGACAACGTCCTCATCAACAACAGTTATGAAGACGACAGCTCGACAGTCTTTATGAAGGACGGTGAATACTGGCTGCCGCTTTCGGTATTCGGGGCGAGATGTGATGATACTGCGATTTACAATGCCAAAACGCATACAATGCAAATGAAACTGGATGGAAAAGTTTACCAGTTTGTCGGCGACCAGAATACCGTCAAAATCGACGGAAATGATTCATCGCTCGATTTTACGGTGGCCATCCGGGGGGATACGCTGTTTGCGCCGGCGCATTACATCAAATCGTTGATGCATTATACAGAAGAATACATCGACGAGATGGGGATGATCTATCTTTCCAAAACGCCTTATGACTTCAAATCGCTGACCGGACGTTTGAACACGATGTTTGAGACGTTGTTTGTTCGTCCGAATGGTGCCGAAATCATGGCCAGGATAAACGCCCATCTGGGCGGTGATGTTCATCCGCGCATCTTGTTGACACAAAGCGATTTCGACCGACAAAAAGCATTGCTCGAAACCGATGAAACCTACCAATCCTATATGAAGTACATGATCATGCGGTATGGCCCGAACTCTTCTGATTTCAAGCGTGAGCCCGTCGTTTATGAACTGCCGGACGGGGTTCGTCTGCTCGAAATATCGAGAAAGGCGAGGAACAGGATTATTCCGTGGGCATTTTTATATAAGATGACGGGAGAAGCCGTTTACGCGAACCGCATCCAGGATGAAGTCGAAGCATTGATGAACTTCCCCGACTGGCATCCGGAACATTATCTGGACACCGCAGAAATACTATACACGGTGGCGATTGCGTTTGACTGGCTGTACGATGTATGGAAGCCCGAACAGCGCGACCGAATGGCCGAAACCGTCGTCAAATTCGGCCTGAATACGGGACTTGACCGTTATGAAGGCCGGATTAGAAAATGGGGAAGAAACAACTGGAATGCCGTATGTAATGGCGGTCTGACCTCTGCCGCACTTGCATTTCTTTATCATCCTGCGGCGACGGAGGCCGCGCAAAAAGTCCTGAATTATTCCATCCGTGACGTCGAACTCGGATTGGACACTTATGCGCCGGATGGTGGTTATCTCGAATCGACCGGTTACTGGGCGTATGGCACGGATTATCTGCACGTGATGTTTTCCGCATTGAAGTCGGCAACGGGAACGAATTACGGATTGTACCATTCGCCGGGCTTTGAGCATTCTGCCTACTTTACGACATTTTTTGAAAACGATGCGGGCAACTGGGCATTTCACGATGCGAAACCGGATCAGTCGGATACGTGGACGCATTACTGGTTTGCGCGGGAATCGTCAGATCCGTCGATTGGCCGCCTTCGCAAAGATGCCATCGAAGCAAAGCTCAAAGGCGTATTTTTCTACGATGCCATGTATTATGCGCCCGAAAACGTGGGTGACAGCGTGAATCTTGCGCTGGATGCCTATTACAGCGCCGTCGAAACGGTGACGATGCGCGACCGCTGGTCTGCGGGATCGACGCTGACCGGGATTCATGCGGGATACAATGCCCAGGATCATGGCGACCGCGATATCGGGAACTTCATTATATTTGGTGCGGGCAAACAGTTCATCACGGATTTGGGATCTGAAGATTACAATTTGCCCGACTATGCATTGCGCTATCGAAAGAAAGCGGAAGGCCAGAACACGCTCGTCATCGGCGACGTTGCAGCCAAGACGCCCGATCAGGCGCCCGAAGCGCGCGCGCACATTACGAAGCACAGCTTTAAAACGGACAGTGCCTACGCCATCGTCGACATGCTGCCCGCCTACACCAATGCATCGAAAGCGGACCGCGGTCTGCTGTTTACCGACAATCGCTCGACGATTGTCGTTCAGGATGAAGTGACGCTGCCCGAGCCGCAGATCGTGCGTTGGGCGGCCCACACCATCGGGACCATCGATATCGCAGCCGACGGCCGCAGTGCCACGATTGCCGTCGAAGGCGTCGACAAGCGGCTTTATGCAGAAATCGTGTCGTCCGATTCTTCGCTTGAATTCACGAAGGGGCCCGCAGTTTCGTATGATCCCGAGTATTCGACGGCGCATTCCCAGGTCGATAAAGAATACGATCGTTCGGCGTATTCAAAACTCATGATCATTACGCCAAACAAAGTCACCTCGTTTAACACTGCCGTTGCATTCAAATTTATCGATAAGGACGCGGCGTTTCCGGGTGCAGGCAAACTCTATTCATGGAGCGATCTGAGCAGCTGGAAATGATGATTCATTACCCCCGGCTGCAGCAAGCAAGCCGCAAATCAACAATACACAATGAGATTGTTACGTGTATATATATTCGAATCGCATTTTAAGTATATGTAATGACGATCTATTACCATAAAATGTAACGATTCAGCCATTGCGTGAGAACGCCATTAGGCATTTCATGGGGCTGAATTGTTACCATAGAATGTATGGATATTATAATCTATATTGACACACCAAATAGTTATTACAAACATCGTAGTTAAGCGACGTCATTCATTAAAGCAAAGAATACGGCATCTCGCCGTGTATCGCGCAGCGATAACGGCGAGCGGGCGGCGTATTGGCCGCAGGCCAATAGCCGACAGTGACGTGACGTGACACGTCACTGGCAGGGCGTATCGTGGAATGCGGCGTCCATGCATGGGAGCCGTATTCCGCGATAGCCTGCCCATGCATGTTCATAATAAATTGACAAATGCGCCATCAAAGTAGTAATATTGTTATTTTTGGGTAGTTTAAAATATACCTAAAGTCCATCAGGTCAATTCCCCATACAAGAGGGGTTAAAAATACGGAAAATCTACACAATGTCATATAATCCAGGTGATATTTTAAAAGAGAAATATGTCATCAAAGAAGTCCTTGGCCAGGGGTCAATGGGCGAGGTATATCGAGCAGAACATGTAACGATTCCGCGGCAATTTGCAGTCAAGCTCATGCATGTCCACATTGCCGAGAAGGCCGATGCGCTGGCTCGTTTCAGGCGTGAAGCGAGTGCAGCGGCGCTGCTTGATCATCCGCATATTTGTCAGGTGACGGATTTCGATTCCACAGAGAATGGCGATTTTTATCTCGTCATGGAGTACCTGAAGGGTGAGACGCTCAGGGACAGGCTCAGGCGCAACGGCACCATTGAATTGCGCAGTATTTTCCACATTATGGACGATTTGCTGGGTGCACTGGAATGTGCGCATTCGAGTGGAATCGTTCATCGCGACGTCAAACCTGAGAATATATCGCTTATCAACCGCGACGACCGGGATGATTATGTGAAGCTCATCGACTTTGGTATTGCGCATGCCGACAAGCCGGATGACGACAGTGGAACGCTGACGCAGGCCGGTCAGGTGTATGGCACGCCGCAGTATCTTTCGCCCGAGCAGGTCATGGGTGACCCGGTAGATTTCCACGCCGACCTCTACTCATGCGGATGTTTGCTTTATGAAATGATAGAGGGCGCGCCGCCGTTCGACGCGGACAACTACGTACTTTTGCTCAACAAGCACCTCGTTTTGGATCCGCCTCACCTGACAAAAACCTTCGAATGCGCCGGTGAGCTGGATGAAGTCATTCAAAGGCTCCTCAGGAAACGTCCGGAAGAACGGTTTGGCTCCGCCCGTGAGGCGCGCGCCATACTCGCCGGTATTGCGCACCGCTTTGATCCAGCGATCAACCTGTTCCTGTCGCAGAATGGTGCCTCCAGCCCTTCGTTCTCCCACACGTCCGGCGAAAGTTCCCCCTCAAACACC
>CAMKRB010000185.1 GCA_946415045.1 uncultured Myxococcales bacterium | reverse complement strand
ATTATCTGGCTGCTTTTCCAGCTCACATTTACCATCGGCCAGTTCCCAATGGACTGGATTGAGGCCGGTTTTGAAAAGCTCGGTGAACTGTGCTCGGGCTGGTTCAGTGACTCTCCTGCACTCCAAAGCCTGGTCGTCGACGGTATCATCGGCGGCGTTGGCGGCGTTCTCGTTTTCCTCCCCAATATCATCATCCTGTTCCTCGGCCTGTCGTTCCTCGAAGATACCGGCTATATGGCCCGTACCGCATTTTTGCTCGACAAGCTCATGCATGCACTCGGTCTGCACGGCCGCTCCTTTATTCCGCTCATCACCGGATTTGGCTGCTCGGTGCCTGGTATCATGGCCACCCGCACCATCGCCGGAGAAAAAGAACGACTCACCACGATGTTCATCGTACCGTTCATGAGCTGCGGTGCGCGCGTCCCCATCTGGCTCCTGCTCGTTCCCATCTTCTTCCCCGAAGCATGGCAGGGTACCGCGATGTTCGGCATCTATCTGCTCGGTGTTATCGTCGGACTCTTCGTTGCCTTCATCCTGCGCAAAACCGTCTATAAAGGTCAGGAAGACCCATTCGTCATGGAACTCCCGCCCTACCGCCTCCCAACACTTCGCGCGATTCTCATGCACATGTGGGAACGCTCCTGGCTCTATCTCAAAAAAGCCGGTACGATCATCCTCGCTCTGTCCATCATTCTGTGGGCTTTGGCCTATTTCCCCCAGCTCGACGAAGAAAGCGAAAATACCTATACCGCCGAAGCCGTCGAACAAATCAAAGCCGAAGATGGCGGTGCAGATTTAATTGCTGCATATAACGCCTATATCCAGGCCAATCCAGACGCCGATTTCGAAGAAGAATCCGAATTCGATCAGAAAGTCGCCGAACTCGCCGAAGCCGCCGGCCTCGATCCCGAAGACGAAGACGAAGCAGTCGCCGCAAAAATCGAAGAAATCGCCAAAAAACTCGAAGCTGATGATCCCAAACTCTTTGCCGACGGCGAAGCATTCAATACAGCCAAAGAATACTCGACCAAAGTGAACAATTACCTCGAAGACAAACAGCTCGAAAATTCCCTGATGGGAACGATTGGAAAAGGCCTGGGCGTCATCTTCAAGCCGCTCGGATTCGACTGGAAAGTCTCCACCGCCGTCATCGCAGCGCTCGCCGCAAAGGAAGTCTTCGTCTCACAAATGGGTATCGTCTACTCACTCGGCGGTGAAGTCGACGCAGAAGCCGAAGACGATGAAGGCGCAGACTCCCTGCGCTCTGCACTTCGCGCGCAATACTCCACCCTTCAGGGCATCTGCCTCATCATCTTCATGCTGCTCACGTCGCCATGCATCGCATCCCTCGCGGTCGCCAAGCGAGAAGCCAATTCTTGGAAATTCGCACTCGCCCAATTCTTTGGCATGTTCGCCATCGCATGGATTCTGGCCTCAATCGTCTATGCCATCGGCAGTCTGATAGCCTGACATTCCACATTCTCAGCGGGGGCTTTTCCCCGCTGTTTATCAAACGCCGGAGATTTTATCATGAACGCAGATACAATAATCGTGGCATTGATCGTTGCTGCAGCATTCGCCTATTTCGTCATCACGACGGTGAAAAAATACCGGCGATTGAGCACGCCCACAGACCACGGCGGCTGCAATGGCACATGCGGTCACGATTGCTGCAACTGCCCGTTCAGCAAAACCGCACTCGAACGCAGAACGCATGCCGGCAGCCATAAAACCAAAAAAAGTGGCTGTGGATGTGGTTGCTGCGGCGGTTAGATGCTCGCCTTGGGACGTGTCGCGACACGCCCCTGCGGCTCACTTGCAGGGCTATCGGCTGCGCCGATACGCCCTTTTTTTGTGCCCGGCTATCGCCAATGCGATACGCCGGGCCGCGCTGCCGCGCCTTTTTTCAAACGCGCCGATGATTTATTTAGGCTATGTTTAACCAGTGTGGATATAGCGTTACCCCGGTATGTGTGTGTGATACAGGTAAAGAGCGCCGAGCATCGAGCATCGAGTTGGCCAGTGAGCACTCGTGGCTCATTGCACATCACACGTGGCCGCAATGCAGACAACCTTACTTTTTCATATCCACGCTCGTTAAATAGAGCCTTTATTTATCTGTCGCTGACGGTTTGGCTTTTGACTGAATCACCACTGTGGCGACAACAATGCCAAGTGCGCAAAGCATCGCGACAAGCGTCGTCCACAAATGCGGCGTATCCAATGTCGGCAGCACATTGATCTGCGTTCCGGCTTCGTCCAGAATGCGATACGGCCAGACGCCCCGCAGGCATCCAACCAGAATGCCAACGATGGCGCACAGCGTGAGATCGCGGTGATGCTTGAAAAGCCACGACAATGCACGGGAAAAGGCCGCAATTCCGGCAAGCGCACCAAAAACAAAACACCCCAGATAAAGCATGTGACTGACCAGAAAATCCCCATGCGCCATCGCATGCATAAAGCTCTTGCCCGTGTTGAGCATGAAGAAATAGCAACCAAGAATGAGCAGGACGAAACTGCCAGAAATCCCTGGAAGCAGCATCGCACAGATGGCTATAAATCCAGCCAAAAAACAGAACAGATAATAGGGACGCGGCAAGAACAGCGATGTGCCGGCATCAATCGTACCAAGGACGGGATCGGAAAGATGCTGAATCGCCGCATTCTGAGGCAACGCCTGAATTTCGGCTGGTGTGACGAGACACGGAAACGTCGAGCAAAGCTGTTTGAGCGTTGTCGGTTCGGCCGTTGTCACCGCAACGAGTTCTGCAGGGGGATTGAGCTGCTGGCCCAGCAAAACAAAGAAACATGCGGCAAACAGCGCAATCGTGAGAAAATGCTGCACCCGCCACTGACACACCTGACGCAGCGGTGTGATCACGGATCCCAACACAAGACCAAAGAAAAATCCCCGCATGACCGATGGAAATGTCATCATCAGCCAGGGAATCACAAAACTCGCCGCGATAAAGGCGCAGAACAGACCCAGCAGGAGGTTGACCAGCCAGGGCAGATCTGCGGCGATGCAGGCATCTTTGCATGCCTGACGGCTTTCTTTGTCGAATTTGTGCGCAAACGGCCTGAACAAAGCAACAATCAGGTCTTTGTTGATGTTTTTGAGCGCCGCGATAAATCGTTCATAGATATTGAGCAATACAGCAACAGTGCTGCCGCTTACGCCGGGAACGATATCGACGGTTCCCATGGCGAATCCTTTGAAAAATAAACCAATACGGGATGATAGTTTCATGTTTTGAGTTTACCGTTGGCCTGAATTTTAGGCGGACGGATGCCGCGCTCGATCAGGCGTGCGTAATTGGAAACCTCGGCGCAGATCCCCATCAGGAGCTGGATTTCATCGTCATGCAAATCTGCTCGCATCAGGATATTCTGGATGCGATGCATCGCCGAGTTGGGAGCCTGGGATTTAAAATAACTGATGTCAACGAGCATCGACTCGATGCGTTCGATCAGGCGGCGCTGTGCGTCAATAGTCGCCGGCACAGAGGTCGGCAGATGGTTGTCGATTTGCACCACTGGTCTGGAAACCGGCGAATCGCCGGCGGATTTGGACTGCCGAAACGTCGCATAAACTGCCAGCAATACGGCCTGCGCAAGATTGAGGCTTGAGTAGCTGCTGGTTTCGATATGCACGCGGCAGGTACACCGAAGCAGCTCGTCATTCGTCAGCCCGGTGCGCTCACGGCCAAAAACATAGGCGACATTCTGATCATTCCGGGTGATGCTGATGGCGCGGCCAACCGCCGATTCCATATCGAGTGTTGCCCAGGTTTCGGATCGCGTGCGCGCTGAAAATCCATACGATTCATGAACACCGGTGAGCGCCTCATCGAGCGTGTCGCAGGTGTGAATGTTCTGAAGCAAATCGTCGGTCCGGTGCGCAGATATCTGTGTTTTCTGCATATCCATTTCGGCAGGATGAACCAGATAAAGCTCACTGAAACCCATATTTTTCATGGCACGCATCACGGTGCCGACATTGATGGGATTTTCGGGTTCGACGAGAACAATGCGAATGCGTTCGGGAGAATAAGGAATCATGACTTTGACTGTTGGGTTGCTGCGATAACTAAACAAAGCGCTGTTTAAACATCGCGGATATGGCTTTGGTGAGCTTTGAGCTCAGGGCTAAGAGCCCCGAAGCGAGCAAGGGCGACCCCGTGCGAGCTGAGAAGCAAACGACTTTGCATTTTCATATCCACGCTCGCAAACAGAGCCTAATAATATGCCCGTGCGTATTTCCCAAAGGGAAATAGCACGGGCCGCGAGGCGTATGCGCGGCAGCGCATAGCCGAGTCACATCAAAACAGAACTAATCGAGAAAATACTTGCTGCTTTTTTTACCTGTGCGCAAGAAGGTCGGGATGTTCTCGATTTCATCTTCAGAAAGGCTGACATCGTCTTCGATTTGCGAGGGAATGCGGTTGTCGAGTGCGGCGACGGTCTGGGGCTTGGTGGGAGCGACGCGTTCGACAGGGGCATCGACGTCGACTTCGGGCAAGCTGGCGGCTTTGCGAGTGGGCACGTAGGAAGCGACTGCAGGCTTGGCGTCGTAGCTCTGGGCATCGATGGCGCGCATTTTGGCTGCGATATCTTCGGGAATGAAACCGGTGCTTGTCGCGCGGCCGTCGCTGTATGACTGGGCCTGGGCATCGACGGAACCTGCTGCGGAAGCACCGATGGCGTAATTATCGCTGCCCATATTCATTGGGCTGCGTGAAGCGGAAGCAAAAGCGGTTCCGGATGCACCATAGCGCATACCGTTGGCATAATCCGGAATCGGCGTGGATGCGCCGGCTGCAGCCGGATCGTCGGCTGCACGGCTGGCGTGTTCAAAACCGGTCGCGATAATTGTGATTTTGATTTCTTCGCAGTTTTCGTCTTCATTGATGACGTGTCCCCAGATGAGGTGTGCGTCTTCGGCGGTCGCTTCTTCGATGAGCGAGGCTGCGGCATTGATTTCGAAAAGCGTGGCGGTGCGGGGTGCAGTGATGTTGAGCAGGACGCTGGTCGCGCCTTCGAGCGAAACGTCGTCGAGCAGCGGCGAACTGATGGCAGCTTCGGCTGCATCGACCGCGCGATCGGGACCGCTTCCGACGCCCGTGCCCATGAGGGCGAGTCCCTTGTTGCTCATGACGGTGCGAACATCGTTGAAATCGGTGTTGACGAGACCCGAATGCGTGATGAGCTCGCTGATCGAGCGCACGGCATTGAGCAGGACATTGTCGGCCTCGCGGAATGCATCGACAAGAGTCGTGCCTTCACCGATGGTATTGAGCAGGCGTTCGTTGGGAATAGTAATGAGGGTATCGACGTTTTTCTGCAGATTGAGGATGCCTTCCTCGGCCTGTTTGCGGCGTCTGCGGCCTTCGAATTTGAACGGTTTGGTGACGACGCCGATGGTGAGGGCACCCAGCTGTCGGGCGATGCCGGCGATAATCGGTGCTGCACCTGTGCCCGTGCCACCGCCCATACCTGCCGTCACGAACACCATATTCGCGCCCTTGAGATGCTCCTGAATCATGCTCGCCGATTCCTGTGCCGCTTCCTGACCGACGCTTGGGGTCGAACCGGCACCGAGACCATGCGTGCGTTGCTCACCAATCTGAATCCGCGTTTCAGCCTGGTTGCATGCCAGAGCCTGTTTATCGGTGTTGGCGGCAATAAACTGGACGCCCTCGACGCCCGCTTCAATCATCGTGTTCACTGCGTTGCCGCCTGCGCCACCAATACCTATCACGACGATTCGCGTTCCCTGATCCTGACCGTCATCCAAAATCATCATTCTGTACTCTCCCACAAGAGATCAATTTCGCGGCGTCCAAAAACAGCAACACATTCCTGCGAATTTCGCAGGCTGTATGTCGCAGTGATGCGCGACAATCTGATCTCGAATCTTCCTGATTCCGAGGCTAGCCCTCTGCACTTCCCTGTCGCATGACCGTGGTCGATGCGCTATGTTGACTGCGATGAACTAAATTCGATCCATCTGCACTAAAATTATTGCATTTTGGATATCGGTGCAAGCGGTTATTTAAAAATTTACGCGATGCGTTAGGGAATGCAGGGACTGGCGAGGCAGTTCAACAAGGGGAGGCGCAGAGAGGTTGTTACCTGTTGAACAATGCACGATGCGCCGGACAAATAGATTTATCTCATGATTTACCATACGGCACTTGACCGTTAGCCGCATGAAGCAGTATAATGGACTGAGCTGACTGTAGTAACGGGAATTCAGCTTTAATAAGGATGAGTTATGTGGAAAAAACGGGTACTGGGTATTGGCCTCTGCCTGATGTGCATGGCAGGATGTGAAGCTCTTGGCCCCGAATCTAATTCCGGGGACGACAAGGATCGTCTGGGCGCAATCGAAATCAAAATCAACGATTTGGTCCTGGACTATCTGTCGTGTGTGGATGGCGACAAAACCGACTGGAAATACTTTACAGTACCTTACGAGACACGAATCGCTGTCACGTTTGCCTTCGACGATCCCACATCCGGCGGGACGCTTGTCATCCGCAAGCCCACCGGCGAAAAGATGTTCGAAATCCCATTCGTCAAAGGTCCAAGAATGACTCAGGAATTTGACGCGGTTCCCGGACACTACTACCTGGAGTTCTTTTGCGAGTCGTTCAAGTCCGAATACACGGTTGAGGTATCCATACCTCAGTAACCATGCGCAATTGCGGAAATCTGGCATTTGAATATCGCGAGGGCCGGGGATGACCGTTTCTGGTCGAAAAATAGGGTGAACGGGGAAAACAATGGCGATGCGTCTGACATGTGCAGCGAAATCGGATGTTGGTCTGAAGCGGACCAACAATGAGGACAAGTTTATCATTGTGCCTGACAAAGGGCTTTATGTCCTCTGTGACGGCATGGGTGGACATGCCTCCGGTGAAGTTGCTTCGGCTTTATGCTGCAGCAATGTGGCGAAATTCGTATGCGAACTCGCACGACAGCCCGGATTTGAATTTCCATATCAGACCAATCCATCCCTGAGTTTCGAATCCAAACTCATCGTCAATGCCATCAAATATGCCAACGAGCGAGTCTATATTCAGTCATGCAAGGATCGCTCGATGGAAGGCATGGGGACGACGATTACCTGTATCTACAATGCACCGCAGGGGCTCGTCCTGGCCCACGTCGGCGATTCGCGCATTTATCGCGTTCGCAATGGCCAAATCAAACAGATGAGCCGCGACCACTCGCTGCTGAATCACCTGATCGATACGGGTGAAATCAAACC
>CAMKRB010000184.1 GCA_946415045.1 uncultured Myxococcales bacterium | reverse complement strand
CATGCAGGAACGCTATTTCCCAATCGGGATTCAGACATTCGAAGAGATTCGGCGGTTAAATGCCATCTATGTGGACAAGACGCATTTGATCCACCGCCTGGCAAGTGGAGGAAAGTACTACTTTCTCTCTCGCCCGCGTCGGTTCGGCAAATCCCTGCTCGTCTCGACGCTCAAGGCGTATTTCGAGGGCCGCAAAGACCTGTTCGAAGGACTGGCGATAGACGGTCTTGAGAAAGATTGGACGCCATACCCGGTGCTGCATTTTTCATTGAGCAAGAAGCGGATTGTAAAACTCGAAGACGTCGGGATTCTGCTCGACAGTCTCCTTCGGGAACTCGAAGGCGTTTATGGCGCAGAGCCTGAGACGGATAAATCACAGTACGGTCTGCGGATGGCGGATTTGGTGTCGCGATCGAATCGTCAGATGGGTAAAAACGTCGTGTTGCTCATCGACGAATACGATGCCCCCCTGCTCGACACCATGCACGACAAGGCGCTGTTTACACAAGTCCGTCAGCAGCTTCGCGATTTCTTTAGTCCCATCAAAGATTTGGATTCTAAATTACAGTTTGTATTCATCACGGGCATCAGCAAATTCAGCCAGCTCAGTATATTTAGCGAGTTAAATAATCTGACGACGATTACCATGGAAAATGAATATGCGGCGATCTGCGGATTTACCAAAGAAGAAATCGTTGAACAGCTCAAACCCGAGATACACAATCTGGCACTGGCACAGGGCATTCAGGAATCGACTGCGTTGGCCAGATTAAAGAAAAAATACGATGGCTATCATTTTTCAAAGAAATCTCCAGATATATACAATCCGCTAAGTCTTCTCAAATGTCTGCGGGAAAAAGATTGTAAAAACTACTGGTTTGAAACGGGCACGCCGACGCATGTCACCGAAATGATCAGTCAATATATTCTAAAGCCAGAAGATCTGGATGGTTTCGCAGCAGGAGAAATGGACTTCAATGTGGCTTTCGAAAATGCCGAAACGCCAATACCTATGCTGTATCAAAGCGGATATCTGACGATAAAGAAATTCGACGGCTATGATTATATATTAGGGTTTCCGAACGAAGAAGTCCGCGTCAGTTTTATTCGAGGTCTTGCGCCATATTATACAAAGAAAACGGCAACCGAAAATAATTCCGTGATTCAGAAAACGCTCAGAGCGGTTAGAAATCACGATATCGACACCGCCATGTCCCTGCTCCGTTCATTCTTTAGTTCCATTCCATACAATGCCGAAAAACAGGATGAACACCATTATAAAACGATATTCTATTTAATCTTTACGTTGGCGACGGATTATTGTGTCAGAACGGAGCAATGCAGTGCCGCAGGCCGTTGCGATGCATTGATAGAAACCGAAGACACGATCTATTTATTTGAGTTTAAACTCAATGGCACCGCCGAAGAAGCTTTAAAGCAAATCGACGACAAAGGCTATGCGATACAATACGAAGCCGGCGACAAAAAGGTCGTCAAAATAGGTGCGAATTTCGACAGCGACAAGCGCACGATAGAACGGTGGATTATCGACGAATAATCGCGGCGTATCCCGCAGGGATAGCCGCGTTAAGCGAGCCGTAAGGGCGGGTCTCAGACCCGCCCCTAGGCGAGAGACGTTCCATGGAACGTCTCAAAATATATAAAACGCGGCGTATCCCGCAGGGATAGCCGCGTGCGCAGGGCGTATCGGCCAAAGGCCGATAGCCCGCGCCCACCCAAATAACAATGATTCATCAACCATTTAGATTCAATATTTCAACCACATGGCAGGGCGAATACCCATTTGGGGATTACGATTAAACATAAGGCGCCAGTGTCCATCATAACTGATATAGCCTGATTCATCAACATACGCGGCCTTTTCGTCGCTCATGCCAAGCGACCTAAGCCACCAAGGGTACGCATGCGGAATGTCTGGATATGGACTTGGTTCCGTCCCTGAAATATAAGCCCAACGCGTGGCAAAGGCCTGGCGAAATGCCGTGAACCAAAACGAAATCGCCCCAGCCCATGGTCTGAGACGATTTGTAAATAGCCGCCCGTTCCAAAGCATGATGCCAAATGTTTAAATAATTTTCTCATACTGTAATCTACAGAGGATTCAGCTTTTCGACTTCGGCAGGCTCAAGCCTCAAAAATCCCTCGCTTTATGCGGTCTGGCGAGTTATGGTAAATTCTGTGAGTCCAAATTTCCACCACCAACTGGAAAAGTGGATTCAGGGGGAAGCCATCAACAGGAGGTAACGCCATGCAGGAACGCTATTTCCCAATCGGGATTCAGACTTTTGAAAAGATTCGTGAGCAAAATGCCATCTACGTGGACAAAACAGACTTGGTTTACCGTCTGGTTAAAGGTGGTAACTACTACTTCCTTTCGCGTCCACGTCGGTTTGGAAAATCCCTTCTTATCTCAACGCTTAAGGCGTATTTCGAGGGCCGCAAAGACCTGTTCGAGGGACTGGCGATTACCAACCTCGAAAAAGATTGGACGCCATACCCGGTGCTGCATTTTAGCCTGAGTCTAAACCGTATATGTAATCTCGACGATTTGCATTGTCTTCTGGATGCTATTCTATCCCGACAGGAGAAAATCTTTGGTTTAAGCAATCATACCCAGGCATCACAATACGGCCTGCGGCTTGCAAATCTTATTGAACGCGCAAGCGCACAAAACGGCCAAAATGTAGTCATTCTCATTGATGAATATGATGCACCGCTGCTTGATACCATGCATGACAAAGATCTGTTTGTCGAAGTGCGCCAGAATCTGCGTAAATTTTTCAGCCCATTTAAGGATATGGATGGAAAGATTCGTTTTTTGTTCATCACGGGCATCAGCAAATTCAGCCAGCTCAGTATATTTAGCGAGTTAAATAATCTGACGACGATTACCATGGAAAATGAATATGCGGCGATCTGCGGATTTACCAAAGAAGAAATCGTTGAACAGCTCAAACCCGAGATACACAATCTGGCACTGGCACAGGGCATTCAGGAATCGACTGCGTTGGCCAGATTAAAGAAAAAATACGATGGCTATCATTTTTCAAAGAAATCTCCAGATATATACAATCCGCTAAGTCTTCTCAAATGTCTGCGGGAAAAAGATTGTAAAAACTACTGGTTTGAAACGGGCACGCCGACGCATGTCACCGAAATGATCAGTCAATATATTCTAAAGCCAGAAGATCTGGATGGTTTCGCAGCAGGAGAAATGGACTTCAATGTGGCTTTCGAAAATGCCGAAACGCCAATACCTATGCTGTATCAAAGCGGATATCTGACGATAAAGAAATTCGACGGCTATGATTATATATTAGGGTTTCCGAACGAAGAAGTCCGCGTCAGTTTTATTCGAGGTCTTGCGCCATATTATACAAAGAAAACGGCAACCGAAAATAATTCCGTGATTCAGAAAACGCTCAGAGCGGTTAGAAATCACGATATCGACACCGCCATGTCCCTGCTCCGTTCATTCTTTAGTTCCATTCCATACAATGCCGAAAAACAGGATGAACACCATTATAAAACGATATTCTATTTAATCTTTACGTTGGCGACGGATTATTGTGTCAGAACGGAGCAATGCAGTGCCGCAGGCCGTTGCGATGCATTGATAGAAACCGAAGACACGATCTATTTATTTGAGTTTAAACTCAATGGCACCGCCGAAGAAGCTTTAAAGCAAATCGACGACAAAGGCTATGCGATACAATACGAAGCCGGCGACAAAAAGGTCGTCAAAATAGGTGCGAATTTCGACAGCGACAAGCGCACGATAGAACGGTGGATTATCGACGAATAATCGCGGCGTATCCCGCAGGGATAGCCGCGTTAAGCGAGCCGTAGGGGCGGGTCTCAGCCCCGCCCCTAGGCGAGAGACGTTCCATGGAACGTCTCACAATATATAAAACGCGGCGTATCGCAGATAGCCGCGTGCGCAGGGCGTATCGGCGCGTTTCGCGCCGATAGCCCGCGCCACCATACAAATCAACAATTGCAGTTTTCGACGATATCCGATAATTCATTGCTGTCCGTGTGTTGGAAAGCAACACGGCGAGTTCTATTGATTATTCATCGGATCATAACATGCGAGCCATTGTATTTGTGTCTTCGGTGGCCAATCCCGAAGAAAAACTCATTCTCGAAGGCGATCACTTCAAAAACATTCCGGACGATTGCATCGCCAACGATTTCGATTTGATCGCGGTCGAGGCGGCTGTGCGGTTAAAGGAACAAGGAATTATCGACGAAATCGTCGTATTTTGCCTGGGTCCGGCGCTTGCACACGTGCAAAAAGCGCTGGCAATGGGCGCAGACCGCGCCATTTTTGGCGAATGCGACAATCGCGACCTGACGCCCCAAATCGTTGTAGATACTGCGCTTGCGCACATCGATCCGGACGATGCAACGATTTATATGCTCGGCAAACTCGGCGTCAATTTCGAAAGTCACTGCGTGCCCCAGATGCTCGCCAACCGCTTGTCGTGCCCTTGTGTTTGTTCGGTGTATAAAATCGAAAAGGCCGATAAACGCTGGCAATTGCATTGCGAAGACGACGTGGGGATTCCCATTTTTGAAGCAGAGGCACCGTTTGTGATGACCACAGAACTTCGCCTCGCTGAGCCACGGTTTCCGAGCCTGCCCAACATCATCAAGGCCAGACGCAAACCGATTGAATCGGTGCAAATCGAGGCGACATCGCAGCGGCCACAAACGCTGTCGCTCGAAATGGCCGCAGATATACAGCGTTCGTGCAAATGGCTTTCGACAGACGATCTGATCGCCATGGTGAAGGGGCTGGAATCATGAATCAACTGATATGGCTGGCTTTTGAGGAATCGGCGCTTTCGACAGATCGGCTGCAGCAAATTCAGGCGCTTTCGCAGACACTGCAGGCGCAGATCGTGGTTTATACAGACAGCCGCTATGCAGATAAAGTCTTTCAATTCAGCCGGGGCTCTGCCCCGGACCCCGACAAGGGCCTGAGACCCTTGGAACCCGCAATATGTTCAAGTGCTTCCATATCCTACCAGGTGCCATGGCCTACGATGGATTCGCTGAAATGCGATTGTACCGTTGTGATTAACGACGCTCTTGTTTCGAAGCTGAATCATCCGGCGGTTGCCGCACTGGATCTTGAAAAGCTGTTTTATGAATATTCTGTTTGTGCGCTGCTTGCGCCCCACAGCCAGCGGTGGCTGCGCACGCTTTCGATACTTTCAGCGGCTGCACAAATGCAGTTTATCCCGAATCTGTGCACGCGCTTTTTGCCAGATTGTGCGCGATGGATATGCGCCGGGCGAGTGGTTGAAAAGAGACAAATCCCTGGAGAAAGCTTTATTGGAACGCTGTCGTTGGATGAACCATCGCCAAACCACGGGTTGTGGCCGATTTCTGCGCATCCGCTCACGGTAGCCGAAGTTGCCGAAAATGATTTGCTCACGGTGTGGCCGCCCGCAAAGATATCTTTCGAGCCATTTGTCTCGGACATGATGGGGTTGGACAATGCGCGGATCGTATTTGCGGGAGGCCGTGGGCTCGGCTCGAAACAGAATTTCGACAGGCTCGTGCAATGCGCACAAAGATTTGGTGCGGCGGTTGCAGCATCGAGGTTGGCCGTGGATTTGGGCTGGTGCCGCAACGATTTGCAGGTCGGACAAACCGGACGTGCAATCTGCCCCGATGTCTACATCGCTTTTGGCATTTCGGGGGCTATCCAGCATCTGGCCGGAATCAAAAACGCCAAAAAGATCATTGCCATCAATACCGACAAAGACGCGCCGATCTTCAGGTACGCCGATTATGGGGTCATTGCTGATGCGAATGATGTGATTGAGAGATTATCCGGGGCTCTGCCCCGGACCCCGCCAAAGGGCTAAATTCCGTCCAAGAAAATCACTCATCTCTACAAGCCATAAGCCATAAGCCATCATTAAATCGCGGGAATTATTGAACCCATGGACACCTTTAATCGATACGCACCATTCATCCAGGATTACATCTATCGCAGCGGCTGGCAAACGCTTCGGGCAGTTCAGAATGCGGCCGGAGACGCGATTTTCAACACCGACGACAACGTGCTGCTGACGGCATCGACGGCTTCGGGCAAGACCGAAGCGGCATTTTTTCCGATTCTGACGCTGCTGGAAGAGTCGCCGTCTGCGACCGTTGGTGTGCTGTATATCGCGCCACTGAAGGCGCTGATAAACGATCAGTTTGGGCGTTTGAACGAACTGTGTGAAGAAGCGGGGATTGCCGTATCGCGGTGGCATGGCGATGTGCCGCAAACGCACAAACGCAAGCTCTTGCGCAAACCCTCGGGGATTTTGCAAATCACGCCGGAATCGCTTGAATCGCTGATGATCAACAAGCACATGGAAATCCCGTCGTTGTTCGGTGATTTGCGGTTTATCGTGATCGACGAAATCCATTCGCTGCTGCGCGGCGATCGCGGCGGCCAGACGTTTTGTCTGATCGAGCGATTGTGCAGACTTGCCGGATGCTCGCCGCGCCGCATCGGTCTTTCGGCAACCATCGGCAATCCGGATGACGCCGGACGTTTCCTCGCTGCAGGCAGCGGAAGAAATACCGTGATTCCCAGGATCGACGCCAAAAAGGAAATCTGGCGACTCTCGATGGAGCACTTTTTTAAAACCGCGCCACAGGCGGATGAAGCACCCATACAATCGGATCTGCAACCCCCAGAACCTGAGGAAACCGCAAGCGCGACGCCGATTTTCAACAGATACGAGACCGATCTGGCGGATGAACCGCCGACCGATACCGCGCCCAAAGCCGCCGATCCGGGTATGGGCTATATCTTTGAGCACACCCGGGGCAAAAAATGCCTGGTCTTTACGAATTCTCGCGAGGAATGCGAAGCGGTTTGCCAGAATCTGCGGCAGTATTGCGAAGCAAACCACGAACCCGATAGATTTTTGATTCATCACGGGAATTTGTCGGCTTCGTACCGGGAAAGCGCCGAAGAAGATATGAAAGACGACGAATCGCTGATGTCGGTTTGCGCCACAGCGACCCTGGAACTCGGGGTCGATATCGGTCGTCTTGAACGCGCATTTCAAATCGATGCGCCGTTTACAGTTTCTGGATTTTTACAGCGCATGGGACGCACCGGCAGACGCGGAGATCCCGCCGAAATGTGGTTTGTGATGCGCGAAGAACACCCCGAACCCCGCGCCATGATGCCCGATATGGTTCCGTGGTACCTGATTCAGGGCATCGCATTGGTACAGCTCTATATCGAAGAGCGATTCGTCGAACCGCCGCGAACCG
>CAMKRB010000183.1 GCA_946415045.1 uncultured Myxococcales bacterium | reverse complement strand
AAGAAAGGTATTCTGGATATTTACAGGCACCTGCACGAAAAGGGTTTCCATTATGGCATGGTGACCAATTCGACGCTGCTGGACGAAGAAATGGCCAAAAAGCTGGTGGAAGTTGGTATCGACTCGATTTCGCTCTCGTGTGACAGCATTCCCGAAGTCAACGATGCCATCCGCGGCAAAGGCATGTCAGCTCGCGTCGAAAAAGCCATCGCGAACCTGAATAAAGCCGGATACAAGGGCATTCTCGAAATTCTGTCGACGATCACGAAGCCCTGCATGCCGCATCTGGAAGAGATGCGCCAGTGGGTGATGGATCACGGCATCAAGCGGTGGCGTGCGGCGCCCGTGATGCCGCTTGGCCGCGCTCTGGAATGTCAGGATTTGCTGCTCGACGATGACGATGTCGTCGCATTGCTCAAATTCATCCGTGGTCACCGCCGCGAACTCGGCGACACGCTCCGCCTGGAATTCAGCGAGGAAGGTTATCTCGGCGATGCATTTGAAGGCCTCGTTCGTCCGTATTTGTGCCAGTGCCGCGCCGGCATCAACGTCGGCGGCATTCGCTACGATGGCAAACTCGGAGCCTGCCCCGAAATCTCGCCGGTTTTTGACCAGGGCGACATCCACAACGAGCGTTTCTCCGAAGCCTGGAACAACAAGTATCAGGTTTACCGCGACCGTGACTGGGCCAAAGACCTCGGCCCCTGCCGCACATGCGATAAATTCAATATGTGCCACGGCGGCGCGCTCCACCTCTATAATGATACGCATACGCCGGCCAGCCGCTGCTTCTACGAAATGATCAAAGACAAGAAATAGCGCTTTTTTATGTACGGCGGCTTATGGGCCTGCGGCCCATACAGCCGCCCGGCTTCGCTATCGCTTGCGCGATACGCTCGCCATCATTTTGGACGCAGTTCCGAGCGCAAATGCACCAAAATGTGCAGCGCAATTGCATGAAAACCCCAAATGCTGTAAATGCGGGATTGTAACCAGGGGCAAAAGCCCGAGGTTCCGGGAGTGCATCATGCCAGATTTTGATTTTCAGTCGTATGTATCGTGTCGGCGCGCCGATGGCGCACACCGTCCAACTCGCGTGCAGAACTATGCCTATCTCGAGGATATCGAGCGTCAGCGCCAGTTGTCCGATATTCATTTACTTCACAAAGCGCTCTCGATAGGACTGCAGGCCTGGCGCTATACCGAAGGCCGCAAGCTGCAGGGACAGGCGGTCGAGCTCAACCACAAAGGCGTGGCGCATATCGTGCGCGCCTGGGCTGATGTCTGCTTCGCTTTTGAACACGATACGCTGCCCATCAAAGTCCTGCCGTCGCAGCAGGCTTTTTTCGAACCCTATGGCAGCGAAGACGGGGTGTTTTTCGGGCTTTCAGGACCGGCGTGCAGCCTTGCCGTATCGCAGCTGAAGTTTCTTTTTGGACGTGGTATCGGCGCACTCGATAACGGTCATGTGACCTATTTGACGTTGCGTCGGTTTGCGGATGGTCTCACGCGGGGACTTGTGGGGGTTGCCGAGCAGTTGCCCGAAGCATTGCTGCACTGGTATCGTTCGGCTCAGATAACGCAGGATCGCGCAGGATTGCTGGCATGCCGCGACATCAGTTCGGCAATATTCGTACTGATGAAGTCGCGCCTGGACTGGAGCGATACAGAAATCATGCGGGAAATCAGGCGATATCACGAAAAGCTCGACGTCGACTGGGGGCTGGATGAAATCGAGAAGCGCGTGCGCGCGCTGGAGCTGTTCGCATCCTCGCGCATCTATCAACGGGTGGGAGGCATTCCGATTGAGCAGGTCGATGCACAGGTGCAAAAGCTGTATTCTTTTTGGAAAGGAAAATAAGGATGACATTGCAATCGAGTCGCATACGCGGTTTAATCTGGGATATGGACGGCACGCTGCTGAATACGCTTGACGATATCGCTGCAGCATTGAACGAGACACTGAGAGCGCACCATTTGCCCGAGCATGCGCCCCGCGAAACACTTGATGGCATCGGTCATGGTTCTCGCTATTTATGCGAATGGGGCAGTGGACTTCAGGGGGAAGCACTCGACCGGTTTACAGAGGAATACCGTTCCAATGCAGTGAATCTTGCGCATCCTCAGACTCGTCCGTTTGACGGCATCGTGGAATTGCTGCACGATTTGCACGGCAGCGGAATGAAGATGGGAATTTATACGAACAAGCCACAGCTTTGGACCGAGAAACTCGTTCAGCGTCATCTGGGCGAAAACCTGTTCGATTGTGTGATTGGAACGACGGCAGAAGGTTTGCTCAAGCCCGATCCCGAAGGGATTTTCCGGATGTGCCGTGCGTGGCATCTGGACGTGCATGAAGTGGCGATGATAGGCGATTCGGAGGTGGATGTGCAGACAGCGCAAAATGCGGGATGCGCCTGTATCTGTATGACGTATGGATTTGGCCGGATGGCAGAAATTCGCAGGATGGGGATTCCGACGGCCGATAATGCCGGGGCATTGAGAGCTTTGATCGTGTCGTAGTGAATGCTTGCGTTTACTGCACATATTTGTTATATTAATGCGACTTTGTGGTATCGAAAGAACTGGTGCCAACAATCGTTTTTCGCCATCAGGTAATGATAAAGCGCCCGACAGGGTGCCGGCAATGAGGTTGAAATCATGGATTTGTCGAGGAAATTAATCTTTGCAGCGTGCGCTTCTGCTGCATTTGTTGCTGGTATTTTTAGCTGTACAGTTGAAGATCGTGATATTGAAGAGAAAGAGCTCTTCGTGTGCCGCGAGGATGGTGACTGTCTGAAGGACAGCATTTGCCAGGGTGCCGATAAGACAAAAGGAATTGAAGGCCGCTGCGTTCGTAGGGATCAGATGGATCCCTGCTTGGATATCGACGAAGACGGTTTCTTTGCTGCAGCTCCGAATGCGCCAGCAGGAACCAGCTGCTCGTTTGATAAAGGGATCGATCCAGACGACAACGATCCGACCGTGTTCCCTGATGCTCCCGAATACTGTGATAACAAAGACAACAGCGGAGACGGTTGTGTGGATGGCATTTGCAGCGAAGCACAGGCTTGTTCCGGCAGTGACAAGTCCAAATGTGTCCGCCTTTACGATTTCTGTCTGGGACCGACTAGCGCGACATTCGACAGCCTTTCGGGAACGATTTGTGATCCAAAGGCCGTGGGCATGCGTGCTTGCATGGGACTCGATGCTGAGGGTAATGTGACCGACACCGATGCCGATCATGCAGGCTGGGTTTTCGTCATCCCCACAGATGATGGTTACAAACCTTTCAGTCTTGAGCTTTCGTCTCTCGATGCTGCAGACTATTCACAGTTCTATAAAGACCCGAGCGATCCATCCAAGGGCATCATCGAGACATGCCCGAATTCCATTGGCTTCAAACGCACCATCAATGGCACTGTCGTACAGTACAGCGAGAATGAAGAAGTTGAGAATGCGGAACAGCCCGAGATATATGCGAAAACATGCATGTATGATCGCGATTGCGATGGCAGAATCGGTACAGAAGATGGCTGCACGCAGTGCGATGAAACCACGTTCTCAAATGTGAAACGAGACGGTGGTGATGAGAATTGCTACGTCAATAGAAACGGTCGTGTATACGACGTTAAGCGTGATAACAGAGATAAATGTATTGATTCTAAAACAGGTGGAAAAGACTGCACGTGCTTTGGTCACTATTCCTGTACAGACAAGAATGGCGCTTCAAGTCCCGGCCAAACCTATTGCAATATCACGGTCGGCAGTCAGTCGTTCTCCTTCGTGGCCGACGGCAGCAACCACCAGCAGGATAGAGATGGTATGAAATCTGCTCTGGATTCCAGTACTTCCTATTTCGGTTGCGAGTAATTCATTCTCTGTCTTTGCAGACGATATTTACAGCTATTTTTTTAGCTGGAAGTATGCTAAAAGCCCCTCATCAGAGGGGCTTTTTTTTTGAGCTGTATGGCGGTTGCGTTGATCGAATGAGCCTGGGCCTGGCGTCGGTCTGTTCTGGTATGCCAGCAGCTCATTCATTCAAATGAGACGCTTTTGGGTATGTCTGAGCATCGCAATGCTTTGACTTGTCATACGCATTCGTATGTGATTAAAACTTAGGTCGTACAGAGCCTTTTTGGGTTTTATTCAGCCCCGGTTTTACCAGCGGGTGACTAGAGGAGAGATATGAGGTTTTCGTTATTCCCAAAGAACTGCTGCGTATCCAGCCGTATTGGCCGCTTGTTGTCATGGTTTGTGATGCTGTTTGGCATCGGTGTGCTCATCACCGGGATTCTGGTCAGAGATGTGGCGCCGGTTGGTGCACAGACGCCCAATGCTGTAACGCAGGAAACATCTGATAATGCTCCGGCACCACAGCTCAATGGTACTCCTGAAAATGCTGCGCAGTCACAATCCGATGCACAGCCACAATCCGACACACCGGCAGCACGCATTGCTGAAGCTGCGGTGCAGGGAACTGTGAATGGTGCGGCCGGTGCGGTGGACAACAATCAGGAAATCGATGCTGCAGCAAACGTTCAGGCTGAATCTGGAACGCCGGCCCCCGATGCGGCTCAAATACAGGCGCAGGCCGTGGATGCAGCAGCCCCGGTCGTCGATGCAGAAGAGGATTTATCCACCAGATACCAGATGGATACCGTTGAAAAAGCTATCGGTCATAAAGCACTCATCGAGCAGAAAAAAGCGACAGACACGACGAACGTGTTCAGCCGGATCATGAGTGTTTTGGGGATCTTTGGGTTTATTGGCATCGCCTGGCTGCTGAGCAACAACAAGAAACGCATATTGTGGAAACTCGTGGCTGTTGGAACGACGATGCAGCTGCTTTTTGCGATGTTCATTTTGTGGACACCGGTTGGCAAAGCGATTTTCGCATGGCTCAATGATGCGTTCACCGTGTTGCTCAATTTTACCAATGCGGGTGTGACATTTCTGTTTTCCAGCTTTGTAACCGGAGCTGTTGAACCCGCACTGCTCAATACCGCGATGAGCATTTTGCCCCCCATCATCTTCTTTAGCTCATTGATGACGGTTTTGTACCATCTGGGCGTGATGCAATGGATTGTGCGAGGCATGGCTGTGTTCATGATGAAATTCATGGGCACATCGGGATCCGAGTCGCTGTCGGCTGTCGCCAATATCTTTGTAGGTATGACAGAAGCCCCGCTCGTCGTGAAGCCATACGTCAAAAACATGACACACTCCGAGCTGTTTGCTGTCATGACCGGAGGCATGGCGACAGTTGCCGGTGGTGTGATGGCTTCTTATGTTGCCATGTTGCAGCCGTTTTTCCCCGATATTGCCGGGCATTTGATCGCCGCCAGCGTGATGAGTGCGCCTGCAACCCTCGTCGTTGCCAAAATCATGATTCCCGAGACAGAGCCGTCCGAGACGATGGGACAAAGCAAACTGGAAAAGCTTTCCAACGACGCCAATGTGATCGATGCGGCTGCCCGTGGTGCAGGCGAAGGATTGCAGCTTGCCCTGAATGTCGGTGCGATGCTGCTCGCTTTTATCGCTTTGATTGCTCTTATCAATTTCATCCTTGGTTTGCCCAGTCGTCTGGTGAACGCCAATACCTATGAACATGTTGCCGGATATGTGACCAGTGCTGGTGGCAAGCTCGATCCGGCATGCGACAAAATCTATTCATCGGCGGATACCATCGCCTGTACGCACGGTGCGCTCATCACCCTGGCCGGAATTGAACATATCGATGTTCCTGCTGAAAACCAGACGCTGTCGGGAGATCAGAGTCACCAAATAGATCAGACCGATGCGTTGTATGCATTGGTGCTTGGCAAGCTGTCGAAAGAAATGCCGGCAACCGGAACGGCAGTTTATGAGGATTGCAAAAACTCACACAGCATCGCAGCATGCGGTGCGCTGATAGCCAGAACCCAGCAGGAGAACTGGACACCAAAACTTGAAGAAAAGTCGCTGATGCCTTTGCTTTCGCTTGAAACCCTGTTTGGATTTTTGTTTTTCCCCGTCGCATTTTTAATGGGCATGCCGCTTTCAGATTGTTATTTGGTCGGACAGCTGCTTGGAGAAAAAATGGCCGTTAACGAATTCGTGGCTTACCTGCATTTGTCACAGGTCGTCGATCAATTATCGTATCGCGGCATCGTGATTTCGACCTATGCGTTGTGCGGTTTTGCGAACTTCGGATCGATTGCCATACAAATCGGAGGTATTGGCGGAATGGCTCCAAATCGTCGTTCCGATATCGCGAAACTCGGCATCAAAGCCATGATCGGCGGATCCATCGCGGCCTTTATGACGGCAACGATTGCCGGTGCGCTGATCTAGTTCAGTCACGTGCGCCATGCCGGGAATGAATTGCAGCAGAACCTCCGTTCTAAAGAATGGGGGAATAGATTGAAAAATGAATGAGCTCACTTTTAAAGAAGCCCAGGCACAAGTGGATGCCTGGATTTCAAAATTTGAAGAAGGCTATTTTCCGCCGTTGGTTCAGATTGCGCGTCTCGTCGAAGAATTGGGCGAATTGTCGCGTTCAGTCAGTCACGCGACGGGAGTAAAAAAGCCCAAAGCCAACGAAACACTGCACAGCGTCGAAGAGGAAATCGGCGATATGCTGTTTGTCTTGACCTGTTTGGCGAATTCGTTGCACATTTCACTTGCCGATGTGTTTGCACAAACAATGCATAAAGTCGATATTCGCGACACATCGCGCTGGACTCTAAAAAACCGGGAGGATAATCCATGAGCAAAATGCGTAGAATTCGCAAGGCTCGCTTTGCACTTCCCAGCCTGGTCACACTGGGATCGGTCTTTTGCAGCTTTTTCTCGATGTCTCTGGTCATTCGCGCCATGAGTTTGGCAGGAGATGACCGCATTGAGTTGTTATTTTGGGCTGCAATCGCCATTATTGGCAGCATTGTTTTTGATTTGTTTGATGGCAAAGTTGCGCGTTGGACGCATACTTCGACAAAATTCGGCATGGAACTCGACAGCCTTGCCGATGGCGTGAGTTTCGGTGTGGCTCCTGCCGTGCTTTTGTATGGATTTGCACTTTGCAATGCCGGCATTTTCGGTATCATCGCATGCTTTTTATACATCTGCGGCGCATTGCTGCGTCTGGCCCGGTTCAACATTGAAGCGCCCGAAGAAGGCGTCCAGACCTACTTTAAAGGGATTCCATCGCCCGGCGGTGCCGCAGGCGTTGCCTCCATCGTCCTCGCAGCTATCAGCATCAATTTCACGACGTTCACCCCATTCGAACTGAAAACACTCGGGGTTGTCGCGATTTTCCTCGGCATTCTGATGGTTTCGAAT
>CAMKRB010000182.1 GCA_946415045.1 uncultured Myxococcales bacterium | reverse complement strand
CGTCTCACCAGGTAAAAGCGCAGAAATCGCTCCGCAATACCTGTTATCCGTCTTGGGATCGACACATTTGATGCCGTCTGCATAAACACTCAACGCCACATTCACATATCCCGACTCGCACACATAAATACATTTGCCACTCCCGCACCCGTCAGAAGTTGCATGCGGTATTGGATGGTCACTGCATTTATAATTACAAGTTCCGCAGTGGTCTGAATCGTTGGAATTTACATTTATGCATGCATTGCCATTGCTGGTCGAACAAAGCGTATCCGGACTGCTGCAGCTGTTGTAGACGCATTTTCTATCCACACAAACCTGTCCGCTTCCGCATTTGATGCCCTTGCTCGTTGCCGTTGCACCGCAATACCCCCGATCCGTTGCGGGATCGATGCATTTGATCGTTTGTGAAGTCGCGCCATCGCCCACATTCACAAAACCAGTGTTGCACACATACTGGCATTCACCGCCCGAACATGCATTCGAGGTCGCATCCTGTATTGCATGCTCACTGCATTTATAATTGCATGCACCGCAGTGGTCAGCCCTATCGGAACGAACATTGATGCATTGATTGCCATCAGTCGTCGAACAAAGCGTATCCGGACTGCTGCAGCTGTTATAAACGCACGAACCATCGACACAGACTTTTCCGGCACCGCACGATTCCCCAGGATCAACATCCGACGTTGCACCGCAATAACGGCTGTCTGTCTTTGGATCAATACATTCTATGGTTTGCGAAGTCTTGCCGGTTCCGACATTGACATAGCCCGTTTCGCACGTGTACTGGCATGCACCATCCAGACAGATATTGGATTTCGCATTCTGTATATCGTGATCCGCGCAGCTGTAACCGCAGGCCCCGCAGTTATCGGCATCTTCGGCACCGACATTGATACATTCATTGCCGTTCGCGGTTGAGCACAGCGTATCCGGCGCATTGCACCGATACTGTTTGCATTCTCCGGCCACACAAACCTCGCCGGCATCGGTATCGCAGGCAGTATATTCAACACAGCCCTCCAAAACACCGCAATACTGCGTATTCGTATTTGGATCGGCGCATGTCATCACATTGTTCACGCTGCAAAGCACCTCACCCGTTCCGCAGTTTTCCCGACACTCGCCACCCGTACAAACCTGGCCAGCATCGCACTTCAAATGCGATTCGCCGCATACCTCGTTCGTATCCGCCACACAGCCGCTGTGACTGTCATTTAAATGATAACCCAGCACACACGACGACGGTACGCAGATATTCTCAATACAATCGCCATTATCCCAGCCGGGAACCGTGATACTGCAGTTATTTGACACCGATCCGCAGCGTTCAACAGTACTCTTCACACACTCGCCGCCGGCGAGGAATCCGCCTTCGCACTCGCCAAGTTCGCAATTGCCGTCCACAAGCTTTGTCGCTGCGCTGCATTCCGTGGCGTAGCATGTGCCGTTGTCGCAAACCGCATTCACCCAGCCGGGGCGGCTGAGACAGTCGTTATCCGCTGTACCGCACGCATTCACCGTATCAGGTTCGCAACCGCCGGGCCCCATGTGCTGATTCGCCATGCACGGACTCAGCTGGCAAACGCCGTCCAGACACTGCGCATATTCCTTCGGACAAATGCCATGTGCAAATGCGCCGTCATTTATAAAATCCTCACATTTCGCGCGAACATCCGCCCGGCAATCCCCCTCGCATCCGGATGCTGTGCAACGGTAGTCGCCTATCTGGATTGCCTTCATATTCTCGCAAACAATCACCTTGCCATTGTTCACAAAGGTATCGTAAACACCGTCATCCCAATAGCACCCGCTCGTCCCCGCACCTGCCACAAGAATCATCAGACCAATACAGCGTGACATATTCAAACGCTTCATCAACGAATCCTCCAAACGACAGCCCGTATAACTGTTCACAAAAAAAATGGCGGGCAATTCCGCCCCCCGAATCTATCAAAATCCCTCGATAATATCAACGCCCAACACTCACTCATTCAGCTGTTTCATCCTGATAAACCGGTATAGCGTCGATCTCGATACTTTATATTTTCTCGCAATCCGCGCCTTCGGAATCTGATTGCGCAGCATCTGCCGAATCGATTTCTCGTGCGCCGACAGTTTCAGCTGCCGCCCAAGCGCACCGCGGGGCCGCCCAAGCACCCTGCCCTCTGCCCGCAACCGCGCCAACGCCTCCCGCGTCCGCTGCGATATCAGGTTGCGCTCGATTTCCGCCGAAAGCCCAAACGCAAACGCCAGCACCTTCGAACTGATATCCGTCCCCAGCCGGTAATTGTCC
Organism: uncultured Myxococcales bacterium; assembly: GCA_946415045.1. Classification (GTDB taxonomy): domain Bacteria; phylum Myxococcota_A; class Bradymonadia; order UBA4248; family UBA4248; genus UBA4248. Next base: position 5,096 of record CAMKRB010000182.1, on the reverse strand, counting down.
TTAATCGTCCAAAGCTGTATCCCTTTCTTCATACACATCGCCAGAATCTCCATAATCATAAACAGATTGCGCCCCAGCCTCGAAAGCTCGCTGCATATCAGCACGTCCCCGCTCCCAAGCCGCTTCAAAAGCCGCCCCAGCCGCCGCTTCTCCACTGCCCGCGTCCCGCTAATCGTCTCCTCTATCCACGAACGTATCCGGACACTGTGCGCACGGCAAAATGACTCAATCTCAAACCGCTGGTTCTCGGTGTTCTGCTTGTCTGTTGAAACACGAATATAGCCGTAAATCATCCCTTCTCCTGATTTGATCCCGGGAATCCATCGCACCAAACGCTCTTTTTGTATGAGGGGGAAGTCTCCCCCTGCGCGGCTATTTGCCGCAGGCGGCAAATACGCCGCGACCCCCTCAAATCCTCGCATTTGTGCCCAATCCCGCATGTACCACTTCTCCCGACATTTAGTCGGACAAATCCCCGCTTTACACCGAATCGGACGATTCCAAAGATTTGAAGGATTTACGTAACAATTGACAATTTACAAACAACGTGCAAAAATCCCAGTCTTCGTGTGTTCGGATGGCCACTGCCAACATCGGTTTAAAAAGGCTCAGTTTAACGATTGTGGACATGAAAAAATAAGGTTGTCCGCTTTGCGGCCACGAGCGATGAGCAATGAGCCACAAGGGCTCATTGGCAAACTCGACGCTTGATGCTCGGCGCCGGTATCTCACACATATCGGGGTAACGCTATATCCACACAGGTTAAACATAGCCTTAAAAAAGGATACCTCTGCAAGCCGTATGTATCCCATCGCTAAAAACAAGGATTCCAATGAAAGCACTTAATATAAGTCTCGCAGCTGTAGCAATTCTAGGTCTATGTGCATTCGGCGCATGCAAAAAAAATGACGCACAGGCTCCCGCGCCTCAGCCCCAGGCCACCGCTGTATCCGAATCCCAGCTGCAGGCGGATCAGGCTCCGGCCGCCCAGGCCTCCACGGTTGCAATTGAAGAATACATCCCGGCAGATGCGATTATCGCCTTTCTTTCCACACCAAATACCGAACTCACATCGCTTCCGCTCCTGTCCATGGTCAATGTCGATGAAATCAAATCTGACGGCGTCGCACAAATCGGAATGTTCATGAGACCGGATTATACAGTCGCTATCGCAACATTCACATCGACTGACAAAGTGCAGAGTATCATCAGTAAAAATGCCGCCAAACCCGAATCCCAAACGCGAACAGCCGGCAGCGGCGACCGGCAGTGGACGATCTGCAAATCCCCCCAGGCCGATGATAATACACCGGCCACCTATCGCGCTTTCCATGCCGAAGGCAATACGCTGTTCGTCGTCATCGCCAGCACAATCGACGATAAAACACTCGATACACTCCTCGACAAACCCACAGCCAGGCATCCCATCAGCCAGATCAAACAGCAGAAAAACGCTGTAATCCTGGCCGAAATTGACAATCTGGCTCTGCTCCAGAACCCGGGTACACTCGCCTCTTTTAAGGTCTCACAGGAATCCTTCAGCAACTTCATCAAGGAACAAAACATCACCGCCGAATTCATCAGGAACTTCCCAACCACGAAATTTACCCTGCTTTCCGACGATACCCTCATGTCGATGGAATTCATGATCACGCTCGCAGATCCCGCCAATGCCGCGAAACTCATGTCGCTGCGCATTCCCGGCCCAGATCTCCCCAAAGATCCGACCGTCGCTGCAGCACACATCAGCCTCGATATGCTCAAAGCCTACGATTGGGCCACCGAAATCGCCAACAGTGTTCAGGTTTCCACTTTGCCCGGCATTCTGCAGCAGCCCGTCCAGAAGCTGCAGGCGTTCTCCGGCGACGAGGACACTTCAAAAATCACCCGTGAACTCATCTCAAGATATGGCGCACTTTCTTTCGAAGTCTACAAATTTGCCCAGAATTCTGAATACGTTTTCGACCTCGAAGGCCGCAACCTGACCGAAGACCTTGAAGATGACCCCGATGCCAAAGATATTAGTGTCACCCCCATCACCATTGTCAATACGGCGCTCATGGGTTTCATGATGTCCGTCACACACAAGCTCCCCGACAAGGCCATCAAAGCAGACATAATCAACGCGATAACGCTGACATCACCTGACGGCGAATCAGAAGGCGACAAATTCTATGCCGGCGCAAACAAAGACCGAATCGTGATCGCCAACACCGAGGCCGACGTCAAACAGCTCCTCGACAACAAGCCGCAGTTCTCCGAACGCACCGATTTAATCGAAGTGGAAGTCTCCGAACAGACCATCCTGCGCACCAACCCATTCTTCTCAAAATCCCCCAAGCCCATTTCAAAAATCGCCATTGGCATTGGTGCCAGCGATAACGACATCAAAATCCACCTGGACATGGTGTACTAATTAAAAAGCCCAGCCCCCCAGGTGACGATCCCCCCAAAAAAGCCCGTCAGGGCTTTCATATCCATAGCCCCCGGCAATGCAGGGGGATCGGCACAATTTCCTCTTCCTCCCCCAATTTTCTGCCACCCCAAAAGCCCGTCAGGGCTTTCATATCCATAGCCCCCGGCAAGGCTGGGGGATCGGCACATTTCACTCTCTCCCCTTCCAATATTTGCCCCCAAAAAGCCCGTCAGGGCTTTTATATCAGAGTTGAACACCTCGGGCGTTTACCGGAACGAGATAAACAGTTACGCATTACCCGGCAATCCCCATGATCTGTGATTGCCAACTGCCCCCCATTCATGCTACAATTACGATGTATGCCCGCGACGCAGCCAAACGCAATTCCTGCGTCCAACGTATCCGTCACAGGCACCACACTTCACCCAACATCGCCAGCATCTGGCCCGTATAGGAGACGCTTGCCGTGAAAAATCATTTAAACAAAAAACAACGTACCCTCTCCATCATTGCCCTGATCTCCGCAGCCATGGGAATCGCTGGATGTGACACTTGGGATGATAAAATATATGATGAATTCTATGATAAAAACACTGAAACTGGCATTGTACAGTGTGATAATATAACTAAAATATTTCTCCAGGATGAAGCAGGAACAATTATCAAAAGAGATCAAGCCGATATCGAAGAAAAGTACACTCTGGCATTTCAACACAATATCTGTCCTAAAGGCTTTATGTGTAAAAAAGAAGGCGATAAAAACGTTTGTTCGGAAGCCAAATGTGATACAGAACAAACACAGTGCAAAGGCTTGTGTGTTAATTTCAAAGCGAATCATGTGAAGTCATGTGACGATAATGACATAAAATGCGAAAATGGATATTTAGATTGTAATAATGATGCCGCAGATGGATGTGAAGCTTCACGCACCTCAGATACCACTTGTGGTTCTTGCAATTTAAATTGTAAGGGTATGAATAAAAAGTGTGAATATCATGGAGAAGAAGCCTCAGAAAAATACACATGCGAAGTGGATATATGCGCTACCAACAGAGATTATCCTGATAATTGTGTTGTAAATGGAGACAATATTTGCAAGAATATCCATTCCGACGATGCAAATCATTGCGGCGCATGTAATTATATTTGTAAAGACCATACAAGACCAAATGCCACATCAGAAATATGTGTAAGTGGTGTTTGTCAATATACATGTACTAACGACTACGTAAATGTAGGCACAGGCAACACCGGAGACACGATCAATTGCATTAACCCAATGAGCGACAATAAATACTGTGGTGCAAAAACAGGTGAAGAACTTGGCGAGGACTGTACTGCCAAGAGCGGCTTCTTCTGCAGCAATGGAATCTGCTCAGAATCTTGCTTGGACGGCACAACACTTTGTAAGGGAGCATGTATTGATACAGCATCAACACATGTATCTGTATGTGATGACTCATCCATAACTTGTGAAGACCATTATGCGGATATTGATGGTGTCGTGACAAACGGATGCGAGGTCAATCTGCTGGCAGACAACAATCACTGCGGATCGAAGAATAACCAATGTACTGATGGCAGGACCTGTATCAACGGAAACTGCTCTTGTTCCACAGGGCTTACCTATTGCAAAACAGGCGATAACACCAAAGCATGCATTGATGCATCAAGCAGCAATCAATTTTGCGGATGTGATGAAAGCAAAGTCGGTGATGATTGCAACCAAAAAGGACAGGTGTGTTCCTCAAACGCCTGTTCGACCACATGTTCTGGAAGCACAACACTTTGCAAAGGTTCATGCATTGACAAAGCAGCGACACATGTCTCTGATTGCAACGACACATCCATTACCTGTGAAGCGAATTATGCAGACGTCGACGGAATTGTAACAAATGGTTGTGAAGTTAATCTATTAACAGACGACAACCACTGTGGTTCCAAGAATAACAAATGTACGAACGGAAGAACATGCACAAATGGTAATTGTTCGTGTCCGACAAATCTAACATATTGCAAAACAGGCAATTCAACATTCGCATGTGTTGATGCCTCGAGCAGTAATCAATATTGTGGCTGTTCTGAATCCAGCAAAGGAACCAACTGCACAACAACAGGTGAAATCTGCACATCTAGCAGTTGTTCAACAACGTGTTCCGGTACAACTACACTCTGTAAGGGATCATGTATCGACAAAGCAGCAACGCACGTATCTAAATGTGATTCAACATCAATCACATGTGATAGTAATTATGCTGATGTAGACGGCATTGTGACTAACGGATGCGAAGTTAATCTCATGACCGACGATAATCATTGCGGTTCCAAGAACAACAAATGTACGAACGGAAGAACATGTGTAAATGGTAACTGTTCATGTCCGACAAATTTAACTTATTGCAAAACAGGTGATTCAACATTCGCATGTGTTGATGCTTCGAGCAGCAATCAATATTGTGGTTGTTCTGAATCCAGCAAAGGAACTAACTGCACAACAACAGGCGAAATCTGCACCTCTAGCAGTTGCTCGACCACTTGTTCCGGAACCACTACACTCTGTAAGGGATCATGTATCGACAAAACAGCAACGCATGTATCTAGATGTAATTCGACATCAATCACATGTGATATTAACTATGCTGATGTAGACGGTATTGTAACTAACGGTTGCGAAGTAAA
>CAMKRB010000181.1 GCA_946415045.1 uncultured Myxococcales bacterium | reverse complement strand
AGCTCTGGTGGAGGCAATGCAGTGTCCTTATTGCCGTCGGAAGAGGTTGTGGGCTTATCAGAAGGCACGGCTCTTCTTTTTCCCTTAACGAGATCCGGCTCTACGACTTTCGGAGGTTCGGTCGTTGGCGAATCCTGAAGTTCAGGCGGAGGCAATGCGGCGTCCTTATCGCCGTCGGAAGGTGCGTCGGTGCCTTTGCCGTCTGCCGGGACGCGTTTCGGCGCACCTTCGGTACGGTTAATATCAACGGCTTTACGTTCTTCCTCCATTGCTTTAATTTCATCGGCAGTTTTCTGTTTCATTTTGTCATCAATATTCTCGCACTCACCCTCACAGGTATTGGGGGCTACCTCGACCGGATCCTCTTCGACAACCATTTTTCCTTGTTCCACAGAGGGCACAACGGTGTCATTCTCGGCCGGAATCGGCGCGATGTCTCCCTTGGGCTGATTTCGCGAAGCATCACATCCGGGAACGACGCTCAAAAGCATGGCGGCAGCCGTTGCGAACATGGCATGCTTACTCAGTTTGGCTAAAAAGCCGGACACGGTATTCTGACGATAGACTTTTTTGATGTCGAGCGTATGGGAGGTTGCCTGGTTTTTCCAAAGGAGGCGGTCTTGGGCAAGAAGACGCGTCGGGTGATTGGGAACGAGCTCAAGCTCGCGGCCACTGCGCTGGAGTTGGAGGGGAACATCGCCGGTTCGTGTAATGGTGAGTTCATCGTGCGAATCGATGGCGATGGCGGCAAAAGAAGCTTCCATCCAAGTAAGGCCATCGTTTCCGATGCCGAGTCCGGATTCACGCGCACATAACGGCGTGCAGTTGATTTCTTCATTTCCGTCGAGGGAAAGGGTAAGGATAAACTGTTTACTCATGGTGACCTCGATAAAGCAGGGATGGAAAGCTTTGTGGAGCAAAACCAGCCATCACGGTTTGCGACAAATTTAAAGACCCTGACTAAAATCTTGTTTTCAAGGCATTTGGAATGCAAAAATACCGCAGTAATTATGCGACTTCATTAGTCAATGTCAAGCAATAATGCATCATTTGGCTATCTTGACATCACGATATATATCGCTATAACCAATATAGCGAATGCTTTCCGAACGGGAAAGTCTTTGAAGAGAGTCGCTGCAGGAGAGTCACAGATGAAGCATTTGGTCATATTGCTATCTTGTATCTTAGTATTGTTTTTCTCAGTTTCCCCATCGACCTGTGAAGCGCAGGAAAGCACCAAACCATGGCTAAATCCCACAGGCATGACGGTGGAAACCAGATTCAATCCGCCAAAAGGTTTTACCCGAAAGCCCTATGACGATCCCTATACGGATTATATGCGAAAGTTACCGATGCTGCCGGATGGTTCACCAGTCCACATATTCACTGGTGATCTTAAACAGAATCAATCTATTCATGTGGGCGTGCTGGACATTGATGTAGGTGACCGCGATCTTCAACAATGTTCTGATGCAGCGCAGAGAATCCGAACAGATTATCTGTTTGAATCGAAACAATATGACAAGATTAGCTACCATTTTGTCAACGGTATGGAATTTCCATGGAATAAATATAAGCAAGGATATCGATCAAAACTTGACGGAAGAAAAACAAAGCTGGTCAAGTCTGCTGCTGCAAACAGCAGTCCTGAAGCATTCAGAAACTATCAGAAAGCGCTATTTATGTATGCAGGTGTTTCCTCTGTAATGAAAGAAAGCCCTGAAATTACGATTGCAGAGATGCATCCTGGTGACGCGATTGCAGGCAAAGGCCATTTGATCATTATTCTGGACGTCGTTGAGAATGAAAAAGGTGACAAAATGGTATTGCTTGCCCAGAGTTATATTCCCGCACAACAGATAGAAGTATTAAGCAATCCATACTCGGATTCACCATGGTACGATGCCAAACTATTTACAACATGTCCATTTATGACACCAGAATGGCAATATGATTGCCCATATCCTAAAATCTATCGTTTGTTATAATCATCTGAAAATGATTTGAACTTTGACCTTTCTCCAATGCTTATGACTGCGCAATCGCTGAGTTCCGAGCCACGCGCCAGCGCGTGTACGGCGCAGGAGATAGCCGCCCCAAACATAATCACATCAAATATTGCTTCAAAATATATGGCTATGTTTAACCAGTGTGGATATAGCGTTACCCCGATACGTGTGAGATACTGGCAAAGAGCGCCGAGCATCGAGCGTCGAGTTGGCCAATGAGCACTCGTGGCTTATTGCTCATCGCTCGTGGCCGCAAAGCAGACAACCTTACTTTTTCATATCCTCGATCGTTAAACAGAGCTAAATATATTATGATCAAACTAATTCAGATATGTATCATCCTTACAGCCATGTGCTGCATCAGCGCGTCTGCTCAGGATACGAAGCAACTGGCATCTACTGGCTCAGTGAACAGCCACGAAACCAGTATCCCTGTTAATGCACAGATTCTAATTCAGGCCTATCCCGAACTGAATTTAATGTATGTTGACAATCACATTGTCTTTCAAGACGGCACTTCAATCATCTATGACGATGGCATTCAAAAAGATTATCTGAATGTAATGGACCATTCTGATATCGATGATATGTTTTCGATGGATTATTTATCGGAAGGCAATCCCGGTTATCTTCAGGATGCGGGACGCAGCAGGTGTGAAGATTTTTTTAAGAAAGTCTATGGCGAGAATGCAAAAGCCGTAAAACAGAATCTCAACGATGTCAAATGGTTTGGTACGACAGTAAAATTTAACAGAATCAATGGTGCCGCAAAGCAATTGCAAAAGGTTGCGGATGAGATTCAATCGAATTATCCGGAATACATTCCCTATATGAAATCATCCGGAACATTTTACTGGCGCAAAGTACGCGGTTCCGAGCGGCTGAGTTCACACAGCTACGGCATTGCCATTGATATTGCAGTAAAGCAAAGCGATTACTGGAGGTGGGGCAATCCAAAGGCAAAGGAGACAGACGAAATAGGCTATAAGAATCGCATACCGCCCAAAATTGCAGAAATTTTTGAGAAGCATGGATTTATATGGGGCGGCCGATGGTATCATTACGATACCATGCATTTTGAATACCGCCCGGAGATCCTGAAAATGCATCAGGAGAAATCCAAACCGTAGATACTACGGTCAGATGGCACCTATATTATGGAGCCGGCATGCGAAACAAGCGAGACTGATTTATATAAACAGATTCACATTGGATTGATTTGCAGCGCCCAGATAATAGCCAACGCCACCAATTTTTACGCCATTGATCAGCTCTTCCTGATGAATCCCCATCACATCCATGGACATCTGGCAGGCAACGAGCTCAATACCATTATCAATGGCGCTTTGAATAAGCGATTCGAGCGAATCAATATTCTTATTTTTCATCACACGACGAATCATTTCAGCACCCATACCGAGCATATTCATCTTTGAAAGCGACAATTTCTTGCTTCCCTGAGGCATCATTCTGCCAAACATCTTTTCTACAAAATTCTTTTTGACATGGACTTTTTCAGGACGGCGCAAGACATTCAATCCCCAGAAAGTAAAGAACATCGTCACCTTTTTCCCCATCGAAGCAGCACCATTGGCAATGATAAACGAAGCGATGGCTTTATCGAGATCACCACTGAATACAATAATTGTTTTTCCATCGTTGTGATTATCAGACGGAATCGTTGACGTATCACTTCCTTTTTTAATCCAAACCCGGATAAGGTTGTCACCTTTTTCACGATGAATCATCGTGTTTCCAGTACATTTACACCACGATTCAATATCATTATAAAACCCCGGATCGGATGCTTCCGCACAGACAAGATCACCGTCCTTCATACTATCAAAGTGTTCCTTTAACCTCATTAAAGGGCCGGGACAGCTCAGGCCGGTCAAATCGAGTTTATTATCTGTGCTCAAATTATCAACAGAAGCGTCTTTCTGCATTGTATTATCCTTTTGTGACTGATGAATGATCCTGGAATTTGCGGCTGTAATATCAAACATTTGTGCGACAGCCATTTTGTATCCGCCAGATAAATTACGGACTTTGTAACCATGCTGTTTCAAGATGCGTTCGGCATAGTATCCGCGCAAACCGACCTGACAATACACAACAATATCGCGATTCTTATCGAGTTCATTCAATCGAGTTCTGATACTATCAAGTGGAATATTCATGGAATTATCGAGATGTCCGTTCTGATATTCCATTTCTGTACGCACATCGATGAGTTGTGCACCATTCTTAAGCGCATTTGAGAGTTCTCGACAATCTATATTCTCTGACAATCCATCCAATATATCCTCTGCCATATAGCCAACCATATTGACGGGATCTTTTGCCGAAGAGAATGGCGGTGCATAGCAAAGCTCGAGCGGAATGAGATCCCTGACATTGGCTTGCTGACGAATCATCACGGCAAGCACATCGATGCGTTTATCAACGCCTGAAGCGCCTATGCATTGGGCACCAAGCAGTTTTCCATCGTTATCAAATAGAATTTTCAGTGTAAGCTGTTGAGCACCAGGATAATAATTGGCATGAGAAAATGGATGCGCAATCACGCTTTTATACTTCAGATTGTCTTTTTGCAAAGAACGTTCATTTCTTCCGGTAGATGCCGCCGTCAGTCCAAATACCTTAATAATCGAGGTTCCCTGCAACCCGCGAACTGTGCGATTCAAACCGCAGATATTGTCGGCTGCCAGTCGTCCCTGATGATTGGCCGGACCAGCAAGTGCGAGACTCATAGGCGCGCGATCGCCCACTCTGAACAGGGAAATCGCATCTCCCACGGCATATACATCCTGAGCACTCGTCTGAAGTCTGTCGTTCACTTTTATAAAACCACGATTATCCAGGTCAATACCACTATCTTTCAAAAAAGATGTATCAGGCTGCACGCCAATTGCCAAAACGACAAAGTCGCTGGTCAATTCGGTGCCATCGGCGAGAATCGTTTTAACGCCGTGATCAGCATCTGCAAACTGTTTGACGGCATTGTTCAGGAATAGCCGCACGCCATTTTCAACGAGCTCACGCTGTAAAAAAGAAACCATGTCCGCGTCAAACGGCATCAGGATTTGTGGTGCACCCTCAACCAGAGACACGTCCAAACCGCGATTTTTCAGGTTTTCTGCGACCTCGACGCCAATAAAACCGCCACCGATAACGACTGCAGAACCCTGAGAAACCACAGATTTGTCCGCGAACTTCTTGAGCAAATCGGCATCATTGACGCTGCGCAAGCTGATAATTCTAGGGTTTTCGATTCCAGGAATCCCGGGACGGACTGGTTTGGCGCCAGGTGCAAGCAGCAAAGCATCGAAAGATTCTTCATAAGTAGCATTGGCATCGCGGATGGTAATTTTCTTCTCAGCAGCATTTACAGCAATTACTTCACTTTCCGTGCGCACATCCACATTAAAGCGCGCACGAATACCTTCCGGCGTTTGAACAAGAAGTCTCTTTCTGTCGATAATCTTTTCACCGACATAATAGGGCAAACCACAGTTGGCAAACGATACATATTTGCCGCGCTCAATTATCATAATGGTAGCGTTTTCATCCAGCCTTCGCATTCTTGCGGCTGCAGTTGCTCCTCCAGCGACGCCACCGACGATGATATATTTCTTATTACTCATTTATTTTCTCCTCTGCTTCTATATAAGAGATCGAACAAAAACCGTATTTACATCAGAAACAATTCTTTCCTTCTTTTTTGGGACAATTCGTTCCATAATGATCGCAATGATAGCAAACTTCATTATCGAGGTAAACCTGTCTATCCTTCTGAAATCGTTCGAAATTCTGCAGGTTCATAAACGTTACTTCAGCGATTTTCTGAAGAGCTTCATGTGTAAAGAAAGCCTGGTGCGAAGTCACAATCACATTCCGAAATGAGAGAAGAAGGGCGAGCTGATCATCCTGCATGACTTCATTGGAATGATCCTCGAAGAAGAAATCGGCTTCCTCCTCGTATACATCAAGCGCTGCACCACCGATATGTCCTGATCGCAGGCCATCTATGAGCGCAGCGGTATCGACAAGCGCACCTCGCGATGTATTAACGATCACCGCACCTGGCTTCATCATATCCATATGTGCCTTATCCAACAGATGATAATTCTCAGCAGTGAGCGGACAATGCAATGATACGACATCCGCCTGGGGCAGCAGTTCCTCAACCGACATATAAGGATAATCGACGTTTTTATTGGGATATGGATCGGATGCAATAATGCGCATTCCGAGTCCGCGGCAGATATCGATGAAACAGCGGCCGATTTGCCCGGTTCCAATCACGCCGACGGTCTTGCCGTGCAAATCAAACCCAAGCAAACCATTGAGCTCGAAGTTGGCATCCCGTGTGCGCTGATAAGCCCTATGTGTTTTGCGATTAAGCGTCATCAGCAGCGCAAGCGCGTGTTCCGCGATGGCATAAGGCGAATACTTCGGCACCCGCACAACATGAATCTTGTGAAATGCATGACGAATATCGACATTATTGTATCCTGCACAGCGCATGGCAACTGCACGCACGCCAACGTTTTCCAGTGCATCAAGCGTTTCTGCGCCCAAATCGTCATTCACAAATGCACAAACAGCATCATATCCCGCAGCCAGACGTGCAGTGTCAGGCGTGAGCTTGCTCTCAATATATTTTAATTTGTAACCATAATTCTTATTTTCGGCATTCAGATACTGCCTGTCATACGGTTTAGTATCGAAAATCATTACTTTCATAGTGTTCACCTTGTTGTTACATTGCCACGCAATTGTCCAGAAACGGTCGATTCCATCTGGGTCCGCCCCCAACGGACGCCGTCGGTGCCCCTATATCACAAATATTTGTGCAATGTCATCTGTGCGTGTTATTTTTATTGGCTAGACGAATGTGAGTCGTATACACAGCGGACACGCCGTCATCGCATAACCTGATCGCACGTAGAGCGCACCAGATCGAGTTCAATAAAATTCGTGATGACAATTAAAATTCATAGTGGTATAATATTCCATGGAATGGATTCAACCCAAACGGTTTGTTATTCTTCGTTTCGATGGTGATTCATTCTGAACCGGCGATCTCGCTGCATACACGCAAAGAAGTGGTCGGATATATCGTTTATTCAAAACCCAAGGAATGCTATGGAAGTTATACAAAGTTTTACAATCGATCACACACACCTGAAACCCGGCATCTACGTTTCGCGCGAAGATAAAGGCTTTACGACGTATGACCTGCGCATCACGGAACCCAACCAGGAGCCGGCCGTCGCCCCCTCTGCCATGCACAGCCTCGAACATCTGATGGCCACGTGGTTCCGCAATTCCAGGGTAAAAGACGATGTCGTGTATGTCGGACCGATGGGCTGCCTCACCGGAATGTATAT
>CAMKRB010000180.1 GCA_946415045.1 uncultured Myxococcales bacterium | reverse complement strand
ATTTCGGCAACTTTTCTGTGTGATGGGTTATGTTCAAGCGCTTGATTTTCTTTCTGGTTTTAAGTGTCAGTCTGTCCGCAACCGCGTGTAACGACTCTGTGACATCCAATCCGCAGCCGGCCTCACAACCTGCCGTTTCTTCTGAATGCAAGACTGCGTGCATTTCGGAAACAATACTTGGCGAGTGTGAGAACGGCGATGTCGTTGAAAGAGATTGTTCGCTTGAAGGCAAGAGTTGTGCGAATTCCGACTGCATTATTGCCACGGAAAAAGATGAGGAATGCACAGAAAACCGCTGTGATGGCGATATTTTTTATGAGTGCGTGAATCACAAACCTTCCATGCATGACTGCTCGCTGAATAATATGATCTGCAGCGTCAATGGGTGCGTGACAGCCGATGTGCCGCCGAAGTGCACCAGGGACGAGTGCAAGTCTGCAACAGTGCTTGTATCGTGCGATGATGGGCAACCCAGGGAAATTGACTGTACAGTGAATGGGCAGATTTGTGAAGGAGACCAGTGCATCACGCCCGCACAGTGCACCGCTGCTGCCTGTGACAGCGAAACCGTGCTGAATAAATGCGAGGGCGGCCAGATCGTTCCATACGACTGTGCGGATGACGGGATGATTTGTGAAGTTGACGCATGTGTTCAACCTCCTGCTCCGATGTGCACAAAGGATGTCTGTGACGGAAACGGACTGCTCCTTTACAAGTGCAACGACGGCGATATCGAAATCGTCAATTGCGCCGACCAGAACAAGATTTGCAGCAATGGCGCATGCGATGACTATTCGTGCGTTGCGGATTTGCAGGATTGCAACGGGAATTTGCTCTATGCATGCCAGGATGGCAATTTCTCGATTACAGACTGTGCCAAAACTGACCAAATATGCGACAAGCTGCTGCGCGAATGCGTTTATGAATGCGAAACAGATACCTATTATAGGAGTTGTGCAGCGCAAAACGTCACACGCCAGTGTGTCAATCATCACATCACCGAGGTGGCGTGTGGTGAAACGGAAAAGTGTGTGGAAGGCCACTGCATTGAAGATGAGTGTCTGAAGTGCACCGAATCGCAGTATTGCCTGGATGGCGAGTGTCTGGATGAACAGCCGCAGCAATTGCTGGGGATGCCATGTGAATGCTGGGGCGAGGATTGCTTCATCAGGGTTTCGGGATACGAATTCAACCAGATATTCAGAGGACTTGCGCTGGTCGTCGTCGCTTCGCTTATCAAGGATGACGATATGATCCTGGCACCGAATTTCTTCTCGTCATCCAACCGTGGTTGCGAAGCACTTGAGGCAGTCGTTCCGGATGGGATGAGCGTTGGCTGTTTCAGGGAAGGGATGCTCGAGTTTCCATCTTCGATCATGACTCTGATGAGCAAGATCCCCGGCGTTTTACAAGCCGCAAACATAAAGAGCGAACTCGTGACCATATTCCTGCCCATTGCTGTCGAGGTTTTACAGGGCGGGCTCCATTTTACATCTCCTAACGGCTATTGTATGACTGCAGCCATTGATGTCGAAGGGACCATTAAACATGAACAGCTGAAAAAGCTCGTCAATAAGGACGCATTCGAGAAAAGCAAAGATCCGGAGAATCCCAAGCTCGTCGATCATTTCAATACCGGCAATCACGACACGGTTCTGGCAGCATCAGCCGAAGCGGGCGACAGCTATTGCCCTGACAACGGCGTATTGTTCAGCTACACAATCGAACGAACCATGGAATCCATTGGCGATTTCGACCTCGGATTTGATATTTGTCTGAAACCATGCGAAACGGAAGCAGATTGCCGAACCGGTTATCAATGCGTCGATATCCCGACAAAGGCCAGCCTCCACGGCACCAGCGAAACCAAAAAAGCATGTTTCGACAAGAGAAATGTCGACTTTATCAGTGATGTTCTCAGCCGGGTGCGGGAAACACTGGATAAGGAACCTGAGGAAACAAACGGAGATGGAGAGCCGTAGAACTGGCATATTCCTTGCGTAATACCACGCAGCTTTTGGGCTGGTCATTTTAAGTCAGTCCGATAAAAAAAGCCGTGCATACAGATGCAACAGGCATCTGTGGAATTAAAAAACCGTGGTGCAGTTCTCACCACGATTACCAAAGAGGGTTGTATGAAATTATCCAAATGGTGCTGTGGCGTCGCATTGGCTGGTTCACTGGTTGCAACGGATGCATTTGCAGATGCAGGCCACACGGGGTTTGAAGGAATGGTCGGACTGTCTGGAGCAGTGCTCGATCAGGATGTCAAACTGACGGGTGCAGCGAAAACGAGTGTCGTCAAACCCAAGGATATCATGGCGGGCCTAACCGGCACACTGTCTTTGGGCTATCGGTTCAATTCGTATGCAGGCGTCTATCTGGAGCAGGATCTGGGCGGCATTTGGTGGACAGGCGATACAAAAAAAATCAACGACCACAGCTGGTTTATTGGCGGTACCTATGTGATGGGCCGCGGTATTTTTAGCCTGCTGGCCAAAAAAGCCGAACTCGATCTGAAATTCGGCCTTGGTATGATGTATACCGATGGCGACAAAGACAGAGTCGGAAAAACCAAGATTGCCCTAATCACCAAGAAGAATGGCGATCCAACGGTTGCATTTGCCTTTAAAGTGGGTGCCAGTTTTACCTATTATGTGACATCGAACATCGGCGTCGGCATTCAGGTTGACTACAGCATGGGTCTGAACAAGCATGAATACGATCTCGGCGGTGAAGTGACCAAAAATCTCCACCACATCAACCCGGGCATCCACATGCGCTTTGGCTTCTAGTCTTTTCTCGAAAAGACGCCACTATCCCGACGGTTATCGGACAGTCTGATTTGCGCTGCCACCTCATGTGACAGCGCAAATCCCTGCATTTCGGTCGGCCATAAGTACAATTCGCCGTTCCGGGTAATCCTGCCATTTTCGAATTCAAACGAGAGCCTGGTGATATCTTCTTTTGTCGGTTGGGCTGGTAACAAATCCTGGGTCATTGCCCTGAACAACGCAGCCATCTCGGGATCGATGTATTCAAAAAACGGCGAAAACAGATAGGCAGTATGGAAATACTGCGGGATCTCGGTAATCAGCGCAGCACCGGTTTGTGTTGCCCAAAGCTTTATCATCCCAAAGACTCGCCGCAGCAATCCGCTGGAGGCATAATCCTGACCGGGCATAGGAGTTTGATCAAACGCTTTTCCCGGAAGCTGCAGTCTCAGGTGTTCGACACAAAACGTCGGATAATGTACCGACAATCGCTCAATTTCGATATATTCCAGCCAGACGATGAGATAGAGCAGACGTTCGTCACAGTCTGCAAAACGCGTCCACACCGAGAGTTCGTACTGGTTGTTGAAGTCATGTCCGATTTCGATGCGCAGGTCGCTGAATCCAAGCGAATCCCAGTGTGCAATACATCCCGTATCTGCCAACAGCTGCGAGATTTCTTCCGGTGACCAGCGGCCACAAAATCGTTCATCGCGGATAAAATCATAAAAATCACCGATGCAATTCTGTGGGTGGCGCTCATACAATTTCACGCCGCTCAGCATTTCGCTGAGTTCATGATATCGGGTCTGTGGGGTTTCTATGCGCATTGTTATGCTCGACAGATGATTTGGTTCTGTGCGATCGCAGTGTAAGGGCAACGAGGGCCAGCCAAACGCACAACAAATACAAAACAGGCGGCAGCGACAAGCCGTCGCTGTCTCCTGCTGCAGACAATCTTTAGCTTATCAATGAATTAACCTGCAATGATTAATAACACGAATCTTTTCCTTCAGTGCAGGAACTGGCTCCGTCACAATAATCAACATAATCCCATTCCCAATAATTCATATGATATATCGGATCTGCCACGCAGGTGAAACTCACCAAATCATACCCATAAGTGACTTCACCGTCTGTATCCTCACTGCAACTATAGTAGACATCACCAACCGTTTCGCACGGCCTATAGCACCCAAAACCGGGATGGCAGAGGCGGCTGCCGCAGTCTTCGGCAACAACTTTTTTTGATTTGCAGGATAAATGGGTTTTCCCATCGCACACGGCGGCATAATAATTATCATCACCTTCTGTATTTGAGCATGATTTGCCTTCGTCTGCGTGGAGTTTGTTACATTCGTTTGTCGCCGTATTGCAACCGTACTCACATGCCCACGATGAGATATAATCCCAGAAATAACCATTGCAAATCCACCCTGTTCGGGTTCCGTCATTACACACACCTATGAACGAATCATATTCTTCGGCTGTACATTTGGGTCTGCAAACATAGTCATCCCAATCATCCAAAAAGCAAACGAGTTCAGTATCCGGCGCACCCGGCTCCAATACACACAGACCGTTCTCAGCATTACAGCCAAGCTCACATTTTTCCGTATAATCGATCATGGCATATTTACCAGAGGATTGCGTACATACCAGATGCGTGGAATGATTGTTATCCCTGCAGGTATGCGTCATTTTGCCTGCATCTGCTTCATCACATGTATCAAAACACCCAAGTCGTCCCCTGTCGGAACATACTCTGTTGCCGCAGTCGTATGCGGAAGCAATACTTGAGTAAGCGCAGCTTAAAAAGATGTTATCATCGCATCGATAATCGATCTCGTCCAAATACGAGTAACAGGCGTTCGTTCCTTCGAATTCATGAACCCGATGACAGGATTGATCGGCCGCGCATCCGTGAGCGCACGATTCAGAACCGGTTGGCCTCCAATAATAGCCATCACCCAGCTGAACACAGCTGTAACTCTTCGACACATATTCGAGTTCCTCTGGGCCCAATTCATAGAAATATAAGCTACACTGATATTTTTTCAGTTCATTCTCCGCATCCGCAGCAGTACACGAATCTGCGCAGAAAGCCGCTCCATCATGAACTACGCATGTTTGTGAACCACAGTCCGTCGAAATCTCGAATGCTGTGGATACCCATTCACCATTGGAATCTTTTACATCGATATTAACAACGTTCTTTGCAATATTGCCATCGCACGAACTTACCTGGGAATCGGTCTTTTGGCTGACACAAATGTCACCGGTATATGCAAATCCCTTCGAACCGTTCATGAGTTCAGTACTATTCATTATTTTGAAGCATTCAACTTCTCCCGGAACATAATACAATCCGGAATCTGTTCGGGTACACTCGAATTTAATGGCCTTATCATTATTTGTATCATCATCTTCTTTGTAATAATAATCACCTTCCTTCATGCATGGCTCATAACAATCCGTCACATCGTTTATGGCAAAACATTTTCCAGGGCAGGTTCTCACGTAATACAAACCATTGTCATCGCAATAATACAATCGATCGCCATCGCAGAGATTCGCATCTGTTTTGGGATCGCAAGCTGTTCCCAGTTTGTCATCCTTTACGCATTCACCTTCTTTACAAATAACCGTCCAATCTGTATCACATTCAATTGTCTTTGTGTTCGGGGGAACGACAAAAACATATTGATTATCTGCGGTTTGAACACATTCTCCGCCAACGACCTGATAATTGGGTCTTCCAGGTTCACAAATGCTGGTGGCATGTTCCTGAACATCTTTTTCACTGCATGTCCGATAGCAGCCGGTCACGCCATCGACAGTCGTACAAATCCCTGAATGATTGTATAACATCTTACAGTTATCCGTACTCACCACCCCCAGATGATCATCGCTGCAATAAACCAGGGTATCGCCGATACATTTATCGACAAAGTGATTTCTGTCACATTCAACGATAGCTGCGGCACTGCATTCCCCACGATGACAGACCAGTCCATCATCTGCACAATCATATTCAGTAATCACACCGCCATCACATGCGATTCGTTTGCTGCCGTCACATGTATTGATGTATGTTTCGGGATCGCACGCATTCGATGGGATTTCGCGGCATTCCCCTTGTTTACACTCTGTATTGACAGGGCAATCCGCACTCGAGATTTTTCCTTCGTCGGTGCAGATTGTGTATTGCTTCATTCCCTGGCATTCCGAAACAAATGTCGCTTTGTCGCACCCGGTTTCTGTAGTGCATTCTCCCTTGATACAAATGGCTTCGCCTTCGCAGGTTTCTGTATTTTTCAGACCATTGCGACACACCGTATAATGTGTATCATCTGTACATTCCGATTTGAATCCTTCTACAATACATGAATCATCTGCAATGCAGTCACTGCCTTGACATTTGGTCCCCGAAGGACACAATTCCTGTGCGATTTTGTTATCCGAATTGCATATATATTTATGGCTGTCATCTGCACAGGTCGAGACGAATGATTCCGGCGTACATTCGTCAGCCAAATTCTTCTTGCAAACGCCGTTCACACAAACCTCGTATTCCGCACAGCTTCGGGCAACGACCCTGTTATCAACGCAGGCTGTATAGGCTTTGGATGTCGGACATGTTGGTGAAAAAGATTCGGGAGCACATGCCTTATAATATTCAGAGAACTGACCGCTCTCGTTGCATGCACATACCAAAAGGGCGATTGCTCCACACAGAGTAACCAGACGCTTCGTCATCACACCACTCCTTCAATTTGTCACGCCCCAAAGCGCAAAAACCGCTTTGCCCAAAGGGGCGCAACCTACTCTTATGTGGATTCTTCACATATAGATCAAAACTGCTATCATTGTCAACAACAATCTTTCGACACGACGATTCAGTCACGGGCTTCATGCTGCCAAACAGTATCATGGTTTTACGGCCCCCCTGGCAGCATGCAACAGACAACAGGTTGCATCATAACATGCAGTCCCGCGTAAAAATCAACTGCCAGCGGCCATTCGGTGCTTTGATATGAACCGTAGGAACGCCACACAACATCCGGTTGTGTGCGACCCGGTGCAGAACAATAAGCGCGCAGCGCCGCCCGGCGTATGTTCACATAGCCGGGCGCAAAAAAGGGCGTAGCGAGCGCAAGCGAGGTAGCCCGAAACACAGGCATACCCAAAGAAAACGAATGTCTATCTCAGAGTGCACTTGTTAAAGCTGCAGCTGCCTTCA
This sequence comes from uncultured Myxococcales bacterium, assembly GCA_946415045.1. Taxonomy (GTDB): domain Bacteria; phylum Myxococcota_A; class Bradymonadia; order UBA4248; family UBA4248; genus UBA4248. Next base: position 423 of record CAMKRB010000180.1, on the reverse strand, counting down.
CCGCAGTCGGTGCTGCTGTAGCATTTGCCATCCGGCGCATTTGCACATTTATTCATAATGCACTTGGCACCACCGCAGTCATTGTCGCTATAACATTTGCCGCCTCTCGTATTGGCGCAGACATTATCGATACACGATACACCTTTGTCGCAGTCGCTGCTGCTGCTGCATTTGCCATCGGCATAAGCATTCAGCGAGATACCCGAAACACAAAGGACCAATGCAATTGAGAACAATTTCGACGCTTTCATCACTTCTTTCTCCTTATTTTGGAAATTAGCACCTTCCCCCAAAAACACACCTTTTATTACTTAACATCATTACCAAACCAAGTAAAGGCATACTATTAAAAAATCAAACACAGGATGCAGGTTATATTCAGCCACAGCCGCATAATATATAATCGCAACACCGATAACAGCA
>CAMKRB010000179.1 GCA_946415045.1 uncultured Myxococcales bacterium | reverse complement strand
AATCGTATACGTCTTTTTTCCTTCGGTCAGCGTGATGCTCGGAGACACGCGCAGCGACGGGTCCTCCCCCATCGCCGTCCAGTCGCTCTGCTGATATGCGCGGTTGAGGGCGGTCTGCGTGAGCCCGTATTTCGGCGTGAACAGCTCCTTGTGCAGTTTCTCGAACGAAGCCAGCTGAACGACGCGATTATAGGCAATATTGTTGCTGTTAATGATTGCCGCCTCAATCAGCTCGCGCACCGTCGTCGAATACGGTTTTCTGCCGTGAAACGTAACGCGCGCCTTGGACGTAAATCCGAGCTGATCGATGCGCTGCAGCGCGCCGATGGCCGCATAGGTTTTCACAGCCGAAGCCGGATTCCACCCCTGATGTGACGCCGAAGTGCCCTTGTAATCAAACGCCCGCTCCTTTGTAATCACCTGGCGCGTCTCATCGAACGTGATTTCGATCACAAAAGCACGGAATTTTTCTGGCGGTTTAAACCCCTCGGCATCCATGAGCTTTGGCAGAATGGTCGTATTGACGCCGACCGATTTCCACCACCGTCCGCGCTGAGCCGCAGGTTTTACGGGCTCATCCACCATTGGCTGCACGTCTTCGACCGAATCCGACTTGCAATTCGGAATCAGCAGTTTCTGGCCGATTCGAATCTGGTCATTCGTCATGCGGTTGGCTTTTTGCAGCTGCGCAATCGTACACCCGTGTTTCTGCGCGATTCGGCCCAAAATATCGCCCGCAACGACGATATGCGTGTTGGACTCGGCGGCCGCAATTGCTTCGGGCGATGCATTCTGGTCATAAGTAATCGGCACATCGACAATCGTAAACCGCCCGGTCTGCGGGGCAGTCGCGCCGACCGCCACGGGTTTTCGCGCGATTTCATACATAGCCGCCGCAGCAGCAGCCGAAGCCTCGGCAGGCGTTGATGCAGCCGCCACCTGCACCTTCGCCCCATTTCCGGATTTCGGCACCGACGGCGCATTATCCGGCACCGGGTCATTGTCGGCAGACTCCCCGGGCAACGGCGCAAAATCGTCGTCCGGAAGCGACGACACATGGCGTTCTATCGCGCGCGTTCCAGGCACTTCGGGCACATCATCCTCGTCGTCGCTCAGCGCAAACGCCACCACGACGAGCACAATTCCGCCCAAAAACAGCGCGATAATCCCCGGCCCCTGCCAGAATTTCCGCCTCCGTCTTCGCGAATATCCAAGTATCGAATCACGCGGCTCAAGTAACAACGCCAGTCTCCTTAAAACGGGCAATCCATCGCCCATTCGCGCTGTTATGCCAATAAATCACGATTTCTGGCAACACCATTTTGATGTATAGAATGGATTTCGTGCTATGCGCCGCAGCGCATACGCACGAAGGGCGCGTCTATGTGCTCGCCTGCGGGCGGCCGCACGGGACCGCCCTGCAGTCTGCGCGCATACGCCGCGCCCACTTTTTCAAGGACAAATATCATGGATCTGCAAACACTCAAAACCGAGCTGTGCGATATCTGCCACCGCATGTACCAGAATGGATGGGTCGCAGCAAACGACGGCAATGTCTCGGCTTTAACAGACGATAACACCGTTCTGTGCACGCCGTCCGGCGTGAGCAAACGCGATGTCACCCCGCAAATGCTCCTCATTACCGATCGCGATGGAAACATCATCGAAGGCTGCCGCAAAGTCTCTACCGAACTTGCCATGCACCTGCGATGCTATGCCGAGCGGCCCGATATCCGCGCCGTTGTTCACGCACATCCGCCTATGAGCACCACATTTGCCGTCGCCAATAAGCCGCTGGACGATTACGCATGCATCGAAACCATTCTCACATTTGGAACAGTGCCCGTGGCTCCCTATGCCGTTCCCGGCACAGATCAGGTGCCCGAATCCATCGCCCCCTTCATCACCAATCACGATGCCATACTGCTGCGAGCCCACGGCGCACTCACGGTCGGCTGTGACCTCATCACCGCCTACTACCGCATGGAGACGCTCGAACAGTTCGCACGTATCACGCTCTATTCCAAGCTCCTGGGCGGTGCCGAAGAACTTTCTCGGCCTCAGGTTGAAGAACTCATCGAACGGCGTTCAAAATTCTATCACATGCCCGGGGTTCACCCGGGATACGAAAAATGAACGATCAGCCTCACTCCCCCTTCACCTTGAACGACCTGCGGTGAATCGGTGTGGGACCGAGTTCAGCGAGCGCCTTGCGATGCGCAGCCGTTGGATAACCCACGTTTTGGGCGAATCCGTAACCCGGATAAACGGCGTCGTATTCGACCATCAAGGCATCGCGGTGCACTTTCGCAAGAATCGATGCAGCAGCAATCGACCACGACCGACCGTCCCCCTTCACATAAGCCGTCTGAACCCAGGGCAAATCCGGTATCAGGCGGTTGCCGTCAACGATGACGTGGATCTGCGCATTGTCCGGATTGCCGAGTTTCTCGATTACTGTTTGGCATGCGCGCTTCATCCCCAGCAAACATGCCTGCAAAATGTTGTATGTGTCGATTTCCTGCGGCGTCATATCGACGATGCAATAAGCCGCAGCTGCAGACTGAATGCGATCGACCAGACTGTCGCGCTTTCTAGCCGACAATTTCTTCGAATCGTCCAGATCGGCAAATAACGGCGTCGTCTGGTCCAGATTTGCCGGAAAACAGACACACGCTACAGTTGCCGGGCCTGCAAGCGGCCCCCGGCCGACTTCGTCACAGCCAAGGATATAACCGCCATATTCCTGTGTGCGCATCAATACTTCGATTGCGTTCTTCGTGTCCATCGGTTACCTGCATCTGCGACGCATACCATAGGCCAGAAGCGCGATCACAAAGGCGGCCAGCACCCCCATCCGTCCGTTCTGAGCCGATGTCTGTATCATTGCCGAACACGATCGTTTGGTTTCAACCGGCGGCGGCACCTGCTGCGCAGGCGCATCAGCCTGAGGCTGCGAATTATCGACCTCCGAATCTTTCAGCTCCGGTTCAGGCAAAGCATCCGGATCTTTTTCCGGATCTGCCGGTTTGGCGCGATCCGGGCATTTGCTGGGATTCTCTTTCAGATAATCCGCACAAATCTTGTCGAAATCGCATGCTTTACGATAGCAGCTGCCGCATCCGGGCATCGGAACGATATCCTGCATGGTGCAGCAGTCAAAGCAGCGATAGATGCAATCCTCGCAAGGAATATCACGAGCGGGCGCAATATCAGCATAACTCACTGCCGGTGCCATCAAAAAAATAAACAAAAACAATAGTTTTTTCATATTCGAATCCTTTTGCGTACAAATGAAAAACTATATTGCGCGTGTTTTCTGCCGCAGCCATGCAGCATCCGCAGCATCAAGACAAGGCGACAACGTCCTGAAAACGCGCTCATTGTAATCGTTCAGCCATGCGATTTCATCGGGCAAAAGTATATCCTTCAAAACCGGTGCCGTATCGAAATAACACATCGTGATCGTATCGAATTTCAGCCAGTCACGCCCAAAATCGTTGACCCCCGCATCGACGCACAGAATCAGATTCTCATGGCGGATGCCGTACATTCCTTCGCGGTACAGCCCCGGTTCGTTGGATGTGATCATGCCCGGAAGCAGCGGCTGATTCTTAAATCCCTGGCGGATATTCTGCGGACCTTCGTGAACATTCAGATAAAAACCGACGCCATGCCCCGTACCATGCCCGAAATTGCGGTATCGCCGCCACAAGGGTTCGCGCGCCAGCACGTCGATCTGGCATCCCGCCGTTCCTTTTGGAAAGATACACATCGCAAGCCTGATATGTCCCTGCAAAACGAGTGTATAATCCTCTTTTTCCAAATTGGTGCACGGGCCAACCGCAACAGTCCGCGTGATATCCGTCGTACCATACAAATACTGTCCGCCCGAATCGCATAAATACAATCCGTGATTGCCAATTTTTGTCGAACCATCGCTTGGCGTGACATAGTGCGGTAATGCAGCGCCTTCTCCCCAGGCCGATATCGTCTCGAAACTGTCACCGCGATAGTCGGGACATTCCGAACGATACTTTCCCAACTGAACAGCCGCATCCCACTCCGATACTTCTTTCCCGGCCTGTATGCTGTCTTCAAGCCAGTGTAAAAATCGAACAACGGCAACCCCGTCGACGATATGCGCTTTGCGCATTCCTTCGATTTCGGTGGCGTTTTTTATCGATTTCTTCAGGATGATCGGCGATTCGCCCGATTGATAGCCGCAACCGCTCAATGCCTCGTACAGACAGTAATTCAATGAGGATTTGTCGACAAACAGCTCTCCTTCGAAGGCTTTTAAATCCTCGATGACGGCATCGTAGGGCAGAATGCGAACATGATCGGCTTCGAGCGCCGCAAACGTCGCCGCCGTGACGTCATCCGGTGTGCCCGATTTTTGTATATACAAACGGGTGTCCGAAGGCGTGATCAGCAGATAGGACAAGACGATTGGATTGTATTCGATATCCGAACCACGGATATTGAGCAGCCATGCGATTTCGTCGAGTGCGGTGATCAGCATGGCGTCACAATGGCGTTTTTGGATTTCTTCGCGAAGCCAGGCAATTCTCTCACTGCGGGAACTTCCGGTGTAAACATCGCTCAGAAGCGTGACCGGCTGCGCAGGAATGGCCGGCCGATCCGGCCACAGTTCGTCGAGCATGTCTGGAATCCCGACAACACATGGGCGGGTTTTACCAGCAGAAACAAAGGCTTCTTCGATCTCTTCGATGGCCGATACCGACTGACACAGGCCGTCGACGGCAATGATTCGGTGAATTTTTTTCTGCGTTTTGGCGATCCATTCGGGGATCAGCACCTGGTCGGGCACGTTCGTCTTGTGCAGTTCTATCCCCGTGCCCGAAAGCTGTTTGGCCGCCTGAATGAAATACCGGGTGTCCGTCCACAAGCCCGCATGATCCTCTGTAATGACGACGTCTCCCGCTTCTCCGGTAAACCCCGATATCCATTTGACCTGCTGCCATCGCGGGGCAACGTACTCACTCGAATGCGGGTCCGATCCCGAAATGATGACGGCACACCAGCCATTTTTGCGCATCAGTTCCCGTAACGCACCCACTCGCTGTGCATAAATATTGTGCATCTGTCTGTCTCCATCGTTATCATTCAAAGAGATTCACCACGCCATTCGCGCGATTGCACAAACTATCACAATCAGCCCCAAAAGGCCAATGCGATTCATCACGCCGGTCAGGACAGCAGAAGTGGTGATTACCCCTTGAATACGCTGGATCCTGGCAGCGATTTGATATCCATCTGATTCAATACAAGTGGGAATGGGATGCTGAATACATATTCGGAGTGATGGTTACCCATGATATTTATCGAATACAAAATGGGGAGCGGATCGCCTGGTCGGAGAAATTCTTCGGGTGACGCATGCACGCGAAATTCATGAACGAGATCGTTTGGATCCGAGTCGTCCGGCGGATTGAATGCATACGTTATCACCCATTCCGGTGCCTGGTGCACCGCATATTGACTATTCTTGAGGCTGCGTTCGACTTTTGCTGCCGCGACAGGCTGATACTTGATATCGACCACTGTAGCAATCGTCTTGCGACCTTCGCGAAGGAGGCTGTCTACAGACAGCATCGGACCCGTGGAGGAGAAGCTGTTGGTCGGTGCATTGTCAAAGAATCCGTGTATTGTTCTCCTTTTGGCTATCCACTGTTTTATAAAATACATTGCAATAAAATAAACTGGAATGGAGACAAGAATAAAAATCATCATCCCGGTCTCACCATAATCCGACCCAGTAAACAAGATGGCACCCAATATGCCCATAGCGATAAAAAACAAGCCACTGATAACATCGCCCAGGCCCTTTTCGCGGGAATACTTGCCATGCACTTCAAGTTTTTTATCGAGCTCGGACTTTTTTTCCATATAAGCATCAAAATATTTTGACGAATCCTTTCCAAACATCAAATCATTGTATTCAGGATAGGAATCTCTGTTTCTGTATGAAGCAGGAAGTACCCGCGGTGTATGATCCTGCAAACGCTGCCAGAGCTCGACGTTTCCTGGTTCGCCATAACTTTTGACATTTCGAAGACGCAAATCAAAATCGTTGTCAATGATAGAAAAAGCCGACTGGCCGGCATCCTCCAAATCATACCGATCTGCCTGAAACATCTGGAATGCGTAGTGTATTTCTTTATAATTATACAAACGCTTGCTGATATCGGGTTCGAGCATACGGCGGAGCAAATTGACGACGGCAACCGGCATAAACTGCATGTGCGGCTCAAACATCAGATAGAAATCTTTCATTGCCATATCGGCCGGAGAAATGCCCGTGATCAGATTCACAGCAACAGCTGCGAGTGCATAATAATCACTGGCGACCGAAGGCTTGCCCATCAGCTGTTCCGGCGGCATAAAACCGTAAGTCCCGGCAACGGTTGATCCACCGCTTTGAATCTGGGGATTTGCAACTGCGCCAAAATCGATAAGATAAACCTGGAAATCATCCCCTTCCAGCGGCTTCAGCAGTATATTCGATGGCTTGATATCGCGGTGAATCACTGGTGGATTGTGCGAATGCAAAGCCTGCAGTATCTCGGTGAGCTGGAGAATCAAATCGTAGATGCGATCGAGCGTGAACCGGTGTCCTGCTTTCAGTTTCTCGGCAAGCGTGTATCCCGGGATATATTCCTGGACGATGTAGGCACAGGGCGGTTTGTCATCGAGGCATTCAAAAGCCTCATAAAACTTTGCGATTCCCGGAATATCCAATGTCGACAGCACACTGGCCTCGCGCTGGAACAACTCATACTCTTTCCAGTTTTTCACCGACTCGATATTGAGTTTTTTTATTGCAACCAGGGTGTGGTCGCAGTCGCGTTCAGCGAGCACGACCTCACCCTGACTGCCGCGTCCGAGTGACCTGACGGCAGTGTATCCTTCGATGTGGTGGCTCAACGCCAGTGGCTTTGCTTCATTCAACCTGCGGGAATTATCTGAAATCGGGTGTTTCTCAATATCTTGTGAACGCGCAAACACTTGATCTGCCATGACGATACCTTTTCCACAGAACTGATATTCAGCGCTAAAAAAAAAGCCTCTGCAACGACAGAGGCTTTATGAAGCGAGTTACGGGACTCGGACCCGCGACTTCCAGCTTGGGAAGCTAGCGCTCTACCAACTGAGCTAAACTCGCGTACGCACAAGACTGTGCGCATGATTTATGTATGACAGACGCCACTGTATGTCAAGACATTTCTGTTTCTTCGTGAATCGTTAGGGAAATCTGAACAATTGTTATTTCTCACATTCAAGTTTGCGCAAAATCGCTCCACTTGCACCTTTGGAGAAAAAGGCGGGGGATAGAGGCCTTTTAATCAGAGATTACATAGGGAAGGTCTGAATAATGCCGGATCCGGGGCGTTGCGGGGCAGAGCCCCGCATCGGGGGTAGCCGCGTAT
>CAMKRB010000178.1 GCA_946415045.1 uncultured Myxococcales bacterium | reverse complement strand
CGGTATCGTCATGGAATTCCACGAGCTGACGAAGCCACTCAAAATCCCGCGCATCTTTTTTGGGTGTGATGTTGCCTTCTTTGTATTTCCAGTGGGCCGCGATACCTTCCTCGGCAACCTGATCCATTTCGTATGTGCGAATCTGAACCTCGAAATGTTCGCGTTCAGGGCCAATCACAGACGTATGCAAAGAACTGTACTGATTGGCTTTTGGCCTGGAAATATAATCCTTGAACCGGTTTTCGACCAGATTCCACATACCATGCACGATACCAAGCACATGGTAACATTCTGCTTTTGAATTCACGATCACACGGAATGCAATCACATCGTGCAGATTCTCGAAAACGCCATCACTTCGCTTCAGTTTTCTATAGATCGAATAGATGTGCTTGACGCGTCCCTTAAGCTTGAAATCCTTGATGCCCTCTTTTTCGAGCGCGTCCTTGAGTATATTCTTGATGCGTTCGATGTAATCGCGCTTATCGGCCATCAGGTGTTCGACTTTTTCCTTCAGCTCCTGGTACTCTTCGGGATGCAGGTATTTAAGCGACAAATCCTCGAGCTCCGCCTTCATCCATTCGATACCCAGACGATTGGCGATAGGAACATAGATATCGAGCGTTTCCTGGGCAATCGTCGCCTGTTTATCGGGACGCATGTGCTGGAGTGTGCGCATGTTGTGAAGACGATCGGCAAGTTTGATCAAAATGCACCGCAAATCGCTGTTCATCGCAAACAGCATCTTACAGAAATTGGCTGCCTGTCGTTCTTCTTTCGAAGTGAACTGGTATTTATCGAACTTGGTGAGTGCATCCACAAGATCGGCAATTTCTGCACCGAAAACATCGACGACATCGCGATGCGTCGTCTCGGTATCCTCGACGACATCATGCAGCAAAGCCGCACAAATGCTCGCTTCATCCAGCTTTAACTGCGTCACCAGTTTGGCAACCCCCAGCGGATGAATGATATATGGCTCCCCCGATTTTCGCCGCTGAATGAGATGCTTGTCGTAAGCATACTCATAAGCACGGCGAATCAAAGGAATATCGGCTTCGGGATGATACTTTTTCAGCCCTTCGATGAGATCTTCATACATCCCTTCGATCTCACCGCGTTCAGATTTAATGCGTTCGATATCCAAACCAGCTGTTTCGACGCGTGCAACCTGTTCCGCACTTAGTACATTCGCATCCATGTGCTGTTTCCTTAGCAAAATAGCATTATCGGGGCTGCTGCCCCGATCCCTGATTCAAATATCGATTTCACCTGAGTTGGCAGATTTGGACATCGAAGTCAACCGACAGATGCGCTCTTTGGCTTCTGCAATCACTTCGCTGGCATCGATTTTGGTGAACGCAAGCATATCGCCTTCACGGCTTCCCTCGGGAAGTGCAGACACAGGAAACTCAATAATTTCGCCATCCACATCCAGGTAAGCGATATCATCTTCCATACGATCGATTGAAATCCGGCTCATTTTTACTCCGCGAAAAAAGAAAAAGAAACGGCGCAAGCCATGCGCCGTTTATCGAAATCATATTTGTTGTCTGATGTAAAGCAAAATCAAAGGTCAACCACACCACCGGGCGCAGCCGAAGCTTTGGCTTTCTTTTGCGGAGCCGCTTTAGCTGCGGGAGCCGCCTTCGCTGCGGGAGCCGCATTTGCGGCAGATCCACCACCCAGCGGACAAACCTGATCACGGAAACCATCTATCGTCTTGGGGCCCACACCCTTAATTGCTCCAAGATCATCCACGCTGCTAAACCCACCCTTCGAATTGCGAAGCTCAACAATCTGTTTGGCCTTTGCAGGACCAATCTTATTCAGCTTGGTCAGCGTATTCTCGTCGGCAGTATTGATATCGATGCAGCCACCAGCCGGTGCAGCAGCGGCCTTTGCTCCGGATGCTTTGGACGCCTTGCCGCCGCCTGCCGGAGCTGCCGGCGCTTTGGGAACGCCCTTGCTGTTGCCAGTCAGCGTTCCACCATTTTGGATGGTGATGATCTTCTCAAGCTGTTCAATTCTGTCAAGCGCGTCGTTCCTCGCATCTTCATCTGCATCAGGTGTCGTCACATACTGGCGATAATACGTCATCGCTGTGGAAAATTCACCTTTGCTCTCGTTCACACGGCCCAGATTGTAAAGCAATGAAGTCGTTTTCTCCATGTTATAGGCTTCTTCAAATCGGGCAAGTGCAGTATCGAAGTCTTCTTTTTCATAGGCTTTGGCCCCCTCACTCATCAACTGCTTGGCAGTCTTTGGCTTGGCCATGGCCTCAGCTCCTGCGGTCATCACGATAAATACGACCAGAATGATAAGGCTCCACCACTTCTTTGTGCGAATTGAACTTTTCATATTTCTCCTCCATGTTTAGGTCACGCAACCCTGACACTGGTCCGGTATCCTAGCAATTATTATTCCACAGTACAAACCGACAACAACTTTTCTACTGTCTTTGCACCAATACCCTTCACATTTTTAAGCGATTTGCAGTCTTTGAAGGGTCCGTTCTGCTCGCGGTATTGAACCGCAGCCTCGGCCTTTTGGGCCGACATGCCCGGCATCTTGGCAAGCGTGGCACTATCTGCCTTGTTGATATTGATGAAACCTGAATTTGCGCCAGCCTGTGCCGGAGCAACCGGAACAATGGCACTCACCGGTTTTGCGGCTTCCTGCTGCTTCACCGGCGCCACAGCCTGCGTCCTCTTAATATGCGTGATTTTAGCCGGCAACACCAGTCGGACGGTTCCAACCTTCAGCGGTACACGCACCACTCTCAGATACGAAGGCACGCGCTTGACTTCGGAACCATCGGCAATGAGTCCGGTCACACTGCCGCCCTCAACTGTGATGAATGGAATGATCTTCTCCAGACGTTTGCGCGCCATGTCGCTCTTTCCAACCTTGAGAACGTCCTCGACGTTTTCGAACGGACCATAGGTCTCACGATATTCGATGAGCGCCTTGGCCGTCTTTTCGCCCGTTCCGGGCAGCATGCGGAGAACACTTTCCGGAGCCAGATTGATGTTGATCTTGGTGATGACATAAGGCTCATGCTCCATCGTCACACTGAGATTATCGCCATCGGATACAAGGGTAAGCTCACCCATCAAATCCGTGCGATAGATATCTGTGCCCAGCGATTCCAGCGTCTGAAGCGTTGAAGCTCCGGGATGCCCATGCTTGTTCGCCAGACCACAGCTAATCAATGCCACATCCGGACGCACCTTGTTGAGCAGTTCGGGGATGCTGCTGTGCTTACTGCCATGATGCGATGCCTTGTATACATGGCACTTATCTATCTGCGGAATAATCATCTGCTCAGTTTCAGCTTCCGCATCCCCCATAAACAACATGCACACATTTTTGTGCGTCAGCTTCAGAACAATGGAATTGGCATTGATATCCGATCGCGTCCCTTCGAGACCTTCTTCCGTCGGCCAGAGCACCTCAAAATAAGCCTCCGGACCAAAATTCAGACGCTGCCCCTGGCGAGCAACCATATATTTCATCGAACCGGCACTGACCTTCAGTTCAACTGCATCCATCAGCTTGTTATAACCCGCCGAGGTCGCCGGAAATCCGTTGTCCATATACAGCTTGATTTCATTGTTTTCGACGACTTCCTGCATGCCGCCGATGTGATCCGCATGAGGATGTGTTGCCACCACCAAATCGATGTGGTGAATATTCTTGGAGCGCAACTGGTTTTCGACATCCTTCTTCTGTTCACCCGCATCGATCAGCACTCGCTTGCCTGCGGTCTCCAGCAATATCGCATCCGCCTGCCCCACGTCCAGCATGGTGACTGTTAAATCTTCGGCAAATGCAAACGCTGCAAACAAGAAAAAGAAGATTGCACTTGCGATACACTTTAACGCGTTACCAAATCCCATTCCATATCCTCCTATACGCGACCCCATCCCTGCCCGGGATACCTGTGCTCCCTGTTCATCGTTGTCTGGCATACATCAAATCAAATATCATCAAATATCATCATCCGCTGGCGCGGTTCGCAATCCAGCACATCAAATAATATTAGGATATATACAAACCAAAACGGGCACCAACGGTTATTGCTTATCCATCTGCTTATCTTGTTTGCCGATTTCTCCGCATGATACATGGATATCTTTTAATTTCGTACCATAATACGAACCATCTGTACTTTCGACTTTCAGCGAAATATCTGCCTGTTCATCATCTTCAAGACAAATCACATAAAACCGGATTTCACTGTCCCAGTATGCGGGCGAAATCGTCACATACTCCGGCAATATTGCAACAGATTCTTCAGCCAATGATGGTATAAAATTCACATCCGCATCCGGACGACTGTTCAGCCAGCAGCGTATCATCGCATGCTCATCACCGACGCTTGTATCTATTTGCGCAGACTCACATCTCACACCAGGAACCAGCTGTTCATACACGTCCGACTCAAAACTACATCCTGCTACAAATATCATGAATAGCACAATCAGTGATGTATAGTATTTTTGCATGTCTGCTCCCTAATCAAGTCATCGGTCGGTACATCATACCCACAGATAATGTTATAGATTCTATCCAAAAATGCCACAGAAAATAGATACACTGCGCATTTTTCTCACATTTTTCGCCGCACATGTATGCATTATAACCACACAAATATGCGGCAATAAAATCCCACAACTATCTATGTTTTGAGAATATCGACATCGTTATCGAACAAGAACTCACCGCTTCGTATATCTTCAACACCATAACCATCGATGAGCTCATCGGCAAGACTCTCCGTATCGAGACTGTCCTCCGCCTCCTCACAGCTGTTTCCCGACTCGCCGCCATCATCCGAATCATCCGACGACAGCGCCTGAAAGAAATTGCTGTCGATAAAAACGATCGGCAATTCGTGAGGTGTGACGCCAATTCTGGCATCGAGCATTATAGGCGCGATCTGTCTGGCGGAATAAGCGTATATCGGCAATTCCTTGGTCGAACATTCGTTGAGCGCATCGCGTGAAACATCGCCATTGCACATGAGCACGCCATGATCATACCCAAAATCCCGCACAAGTTCACGGAACCGAACCACATCATCGGTCTCGACCAGCCCCGCATGAATCACCTCAATAATCACAGGAATGTAGGTCGATCCACGCGATTCCTCTGCCCTGAAGATGAATGAATGCTCATTCTCGGCATCGTTGCACTGCGAAATGATCGTATAATTCAGATGTTTCAGCACAATCGACGCCAGCTGCAACCATGCCTGAGCCGAAAGCTCGCGCAGCTTCATCGAGAGCGCATGCAGCGAATAGACGCGCAGCTGCCGCGACATATCATACAGCTTGGACTCTATCTTGAGGATATGCCTGGCCAGGAAGTTCTCAGTCAGTGTCCACAAATCCGGCGGAATATGCATAAAGATGGCGCGTTTTCCACGCGAAACGCGCAGTGCATTATCCGCACGCATGGCCAGCACCGCCGATTGTTCATATACGGGAATGCCATATTTCTGTGACAGTGTCGAAGCGATCAGCGAACTGCGCATCGGCGTCGGATCATGCCGCAGTATCTTCACGATCGCCGCACACATATTATAGTGCTCGTGCTGCTGTGCACTCAAATCCCGGCGAACCTGCTCAAACCGGCTCTTCTCTCCGGAATCAATCTCCCATTCCTTGTCGACATCGGGATCCAGTTCAAATCCGTCGTGTTCAAAGCGCAGTTGCACCGCCTTGCGAAACTGGATATCATCATTCTCAAGCAATGGCATCGCGCTGTCGTTATCCAGCAGCCCTACATTCACCGGCGGAAATGACACACCGGCAACGTTTTCTGGCAAGGTCTGGGACTGCGCTCGCTCAAGGATTTCCTCCGGCCACCCTCTCAGCGCAAATTCACCAGACGGCAGCCGTATCAGAGCCCCCGTATCACACCGCTGCACCGCGCGCAGCAGACACGCCCCCATCACCATTTCGGGCGTATGCCCCACATGTCCAAGAAGCTGACGATTTATCGCAAACTGCGTGATCGTCTTATAATCGAGGGGGCGCTGAACCGATCGCAACACCTCGATGGCAGCCTCAAAAAATGTCATGACCTGCTCTCCGCAAGGCAACCCTGCTTCGAGATCGTCACAGTACGCACAGACAAGACCCTTGTTTTATGCGGCACTTCGTGCCCTCACCAAATAGTCCTATCCCTCTCTGAGCATAAAAACACCTCGAATATTCGCAATGTCCATCTTTTGCTTCCCTCTCGATTCCAAAGGAAAACGCTCACTCTCGATACTGATAACTCTCTCGAATTCCCGCCGAAACGGCTGCACTCACGTGCAAAAGGCATTGCCTTGAACTCGGGCGCATATCGCGCCAAAATCCTTGCCGCAATATTGCGGCGATAAAACCTGAAAAGGATTGTACGGTATCGAAAAAATAATTGCAAGCAATGCGTTTGGATATGTTTCGTGTTGGCGCGCCTATCTCGCTGCGCTCGATACGGCGTCGCAAAGACGTGCGAAACGCACGTCTCTTACTCGCTATGAGCGGCCTGCGGCCGCCCATACGCTCGCTTCGGCCGGCTATCGCTGCGCGATACGCCGGCCATTGTTCTTTTATTTCGCGTTTTTACGATACCCGATGACGGAACACGCGAGAAACAGACATGAAACTAAAGGAATGCCGATCAAAATAAGAATGATGTCTTCTGTGTAGAATAAGGTTATCTCTGTCCCACTACAGGGATAAAATTATGACGCGATAAAAAAAAATAGTCAGCCTTTTTCTGACAAAAAGTTACTACGATGGTAACGATTCAGCCCGTGCGTGAGAAAGCCGTTAGGCGTTCTATATATGTATCCCCAGGTTGGCGCGTAGCGAATACCGGGGAATCAAGTCAATCTTTCGCAAATGCAGGCGAGACGCCTGCATCCCCAGCAAAGAGATGACGCATCCCGTAGAGGATCTATAATTGTAGCTTTTGCAAATGCAGGCGAAATGCCAGCATCCCCAGCAAAGAGATAAGTCTGACGCCTTACGCCACGACGATCCTCCGTTCGAGCTTTCTCTTGTCGCTCTCGGAGTTCACGCCGATCTTGACGATTTTTTTATCTCCGGCTTCGTATTGTATCGCGTAGCCCTTGTCGTCGATTTGTTGTATGGCCTCTTCGGCGGTTCCATCGAGCTTGAACTTAAATACATATATTGTATCTTCGGTTTCTATCAAGGCATCGCAACGGCCTGCAGCACTGCATTGCTCCGTTCTTACACAATAGTCCGTCGCCAAAGTAAAGATTAAATAGAATATCGTTTTATAACGGTGCGAAAGCGTTTAGTTACTCCCCCCAAAACTGGGTCGTTCCGGCAGAGAGATTAGAGGATATGTTCCTGGGCCCGGGAGTCGAAGCAGAAGCCAAGCAATCGCCGTTAAAGGAGCACAGCGTCATTTTGGATATCGAGAATTCCAAATCTCCAGCACGCTGAAAGTGTGCAA
>CAMKRB010000177.1 GCA_946415045.1 uncultured Myxococcales bacterium | reverse complement strand
CGTGGCCGCAAAGCTGACACCCTTATTTTTTCATATCCATGATGGTTAAACAGAGCCAAAAAAAAAAGACGCCCAATCGGGCGTCTTTTGAAAAGAAAGGAAAAATCCTAGAGCTTTACCGTGTACTTCACAGGTACAGCGCTTCCGCTGAACGTAGGATAATTGTGCTTTTCGAAAACGGTGAGGATGCATTTCTCGCTCGGGGTGCCCTTGAAGGAGCCGCCAACAGCCGAAACGCCCGAGGCCTTGCCGCTGCCATTGATCGACAACGAAATGTTGAGCGAACCATTTTTGGCGCATTTCGAAGCTTTTTTGTTGGCTTCGGCGAGCGCCGCCTTGATGGCAGCAGGATCTGCCTTGGCACCGGATTTTGCAGGTGCTGCAGCGGGTGCGCCGCCACCGCCCTTGTCAGAGCCTGTCTTGCCACTGCCACTCTTGCCACCTTTTGGGTTGGCAGCATTCACAGTATCCGCATCCTTCTGAGCCTGGGCCTGCAGCTGTCTCTCGCGTTCAAGCTCGGTCTCTTTCTTGGCCAGCTCTTCCTCCCGATCTTTTTGTTCTTTTTCGAGAGTCTGAATCTTGATCAGCATTGCCTGTTTATCGGCTTCTGCAGCAGCCGTCTTGGCAGCCTCTTGCTGGAGCTCAATTTCTTTGGCCTTGGCCAGTTCTGCCTCTTTATCCTTGGCGTTCGAATAGACCCAGAATGCAACGCCCACACCGATGCCTATCACTGCAACAAATGCCGCGATAATCAGAACGATATTGCGTTTGCTCTTTCTGGCAATCACCTGGTTAAACACCATGCTGCCCATGGGGTTCATCTGTGCGGCGCTGACATTGTCATCGTCGACATCACCCTCATGGCTCATCTTGTTGAGCAGATCCAGATTGATAAGACCCGATGCCTCGCTGTTTGTGTTCAGACTGCCATCGTTGTTCTCTTCATCAAGCGCGTTCAGACTATCTAGGGAAAACAAAACGGAATTCTCGTTTCTTTGCCCAAATAGAGATTCGCCGTTTTCCTGATTGTTGTAATCCATCTGTTTCCTCCGAAACACCATTTCCAGCGCCAATGCACACCGGAAAACCCACAAACCCAAAAAGCCGACAAGCGCGGCTCTATTGCCACCTTATCAGCTCATTGCTTTTTACAACAGAAATTTTGGATTGTCACGAAATAAGCACAAACAAATGAAGATGCAGCAACGGCGCGCATCTGCATGTGATTATTTTGAGCTACGTTTAACCAGTGTGGATACAGCGTTACCCCGGTACGTGTGAGATACTGGCGTCGAGCGTCGAGTTGGCCAATGAGCACTCATGACTCATCGCTCATCGCTCGTGGCCGCAAAGCAAATAACCTTACTTTCGTTAAACAGAGCCTTGTTTTATGGCTGGCGTGGTCTATTTGCCTGTCGGCAAATACGCCCACGGCTGGCGTCTATCCGGCCTGCGTCCGGATACGCCGCCAGCAACCGCTCACAAATCCGGGATGCCCCACAGGCTTTTGCCGTGCGTATCGGGCCGCAGGCACGATAGCGCGGCAGGCCAGGCGTATCGGGCCGCAGGCACGATAGCATGGCCACCCCCCAATCATCAGTCGTCGTTGAGCAAAACCTTGCATAAATACGGGAAACGCCGCGCCCAGTCGGCCTCATAATGGATGCCGCCCTCCTCGACGTTGAGCGTGACCTCATAATCCTTATAGCCAAGGCGCATCAGATGCTCGTAGAAATCACCAACGATCGAGGCATAGTCCATGTAAATGCCCTGCACGACAATGCGCTCTTCCGTCCCCATGTCGATGTAGATTTTCGTCCATACGTCGAGCTTTGAATTCCAGTGCTCGAAACAGCGGAAATCGGCCCACATCACACTGGGCGAAACCGCACCAATACGGCCGATGACGTCGGGACGCTCGCGGCCACAGAACAACGCCATCAGACCGCCAAGCGATGAACCCACAAATGCCGTGTTCTGCGGCCCCGTCAGCGTGCGATAATGGCTGTTCATATAGGGAATGAAGAATTCGGTCAGGTTGTTCAAAAACTGACGTCCACGCGGATCAAATACAGATGCTGCCGGATAAGGCCACGGCGTGTATTCGCCAAATCTGTCGATTTCGTGATCAATGGCACACACAATCCACTCGCGGTCCAGCTCGCCATTCGCCGACATCTCGTCCAGCGTCCGGTTCACACACCACGTGTCGATTTGCGCACTGCGCGGATGGCAATACACATTCTGCGCGTCCGTCATGTAAATCACCGGATAGCGGCGATCCGGATCCTCATCATAGGAATCCGGCGTGTATATGCGCAAAGTTCGGTTAAACTTGTTCAACGGCGAATAAAAATCATCAATTATCGTTATTTTTCCCAATTTTTCCTCTCCTTATGACACACACTTTGGCAACCAAAGTGTGCACATGTAGGTTCTATACCTTCATTATCCAATTTTTTCAACAGTAACATTTTGTACCAAAGTATCGGGCTTTACACTGGAGATCCATCAGTTATAATAGCAGAATTCGTGCGGATGCTGTGTCCGTGATTGTGAACTATGGAGGTATTTATGAAAAAAACTTTATTTGTAGCAGCTTTATTATGTGTCGGTTTATGCAGCTGTAATGATTCGATCAAAGGCGATAATGGAAAACTTAAGAATAATTGTGGAAACGGTGTCCGTGATTATGGAGAAATTTGTGACGGCAACACGGACGCATCCTGTTACACATTTGATGCGACCAAAGACTGGCAGGAAGGCGGTATTCCCGGGTGTTCGGACACCTGCCAGCTCACCCAGGGAACCTGCGCCGAAAAGACAGTCGTGACGACATGCGGCAACGGTGGGCTCGATCCAAACGAACCCTGCGACGGAACGCTGTTTGCCAATCCTTCGCAGACCTGCGCCTCCTACCTGGGGGCCGGCGCAACAGGCAGGCTTGTCTGTGATAACTGCCGCGTTTCAACCGAAAACTGCATTCCATCCACGAGTTGCGGCAACGGCCAGCTGGAACCCAATGAACTCTGCGACGGAACAAATTTCGGCGGCGAGACTTGCGCAAATTATGCAGGGGAAGGCGCAACAGGCAGCCTGAGATGCATTGGCTGCAAAACGCTCGATATCACTGGCTGTATTCCAAGCGCCGGGAACTGCGGCAATAACCAAATCGATGACGGAGAAGTCTGTGACGGCGACGATATCGGCAATGTCACATGCAACGATCTGATAACCGGCGGCAATTACACCGGCACCCCGCGTTGCAACGAAACCTGCTCCGGATTCTATCTGACCGGATGTGTGCCGGATCCCGGCAAAGGCTGCGGCAACTATCGGATTGACGAAGGCGAGCTTTGCGATAATACAGATGTTGGCGAAGCCACATGCGAATCCGTGATGGGCGCGGGATATACCGGTGCGCTTATCTGTGCCAATGACTGTCAGTCGTATATCACCTCCGAATGCGTCCCGCCTTCGGTCGTAACATGCGGTAACGGTCAAATCGACGAGGGCGAAGACTGCGAAAGCCCAACCATGTTGAATGGTGCCACATGCGCATCGGTATTGGGTTCCGGCTATATCGGAAACCTCAGCTGTACGCGCGGATGCAAATTCGATACGAGCGATTGCATTCCTGTAACGATTCAGACCTGCCTCAACGGCGTCCGCGAAGGCGACGAGGAATGTGACGATTTGGATATGCCGGTGAGCACCTGTGAACAACTGCTCGGCACAGGCTATGCCGGCGAGCTCTCGTGTACTTCCGAATGCACATTCGACACATCCAGCTGCCGAAAGACTGAGTGCGGAAACGGCGAGATCGATCCGGGTGAGGAATGCGACAGCAACAATCTGAACGGAGTCACATGCGCAATGCTGGATGGTCCCAATCCGGATGGTGAGCTTCGGTGCGACAGCAATTGCCGGTTTGATGTATCCGGATGCTACGAACCCTCACATTGCGGCAACGATGCCCTGGATGAAGGCGAAGTCTGCGATTCCAGCATTCCTCTATTCTCTCCACTCACCTGCACCTATGCACCAGATGCAGTGAGCGATTTCGTCCGCGAATTCTACTACATCAGACCGAGTGATGCCAACTACGGCGAAGTCGAGAAATACGTTCGAAACCCCAATGTCCCATCCCTGATAATCCCTTGGTCTACATCCTGTTCCGCATCTTGTGAATTCTCGCCGAGATGCGAAAATTCACGCGATAGCTGGGCTACCACAACGCTCTTTACCGACACGCTCATCTCAAAACTCGCCACAGGCGGCAATGTCGACGAAAAGAAACTCAAAAACGCCGGATTCTCGTGGAATCTGAATTCAGCGCTCTCCGTAGATACAGATTATACCTATGCGTTCGGCGCATGGAAAGCCGGTGAAAATGGACTGCCAAACCTGCAGTGGTACGTCGCTTACGATTTAACCAAAGCCAATGCTTCCATCGCTACCGATTACAACAACACCGAAAGCTTCATCGCTGTGTCATTCTACGCAGTAAAGAAACAGGCCAATTCCATCGATACCCTCACCGTGATGCTCTATGACGGTGATACTCCCGTCGGAAAAATTGCGGATGTCAGCGTTGGAGCACACGGCAATCACTGGCAGAACAGCGGTGAACTCGTATTCTCAATTCAGGGACTGACCCAGCCCGCCATTCGTTTTGTCAGCGCCAAATCCGGTTCAGCCATCAAACTCAAAAACCTGCATGTCACTGGCGTTCACCTGATAATTAAAAACGACTGATCCGCTTCAAATGCAATGTGCGCCCCAAAAGCGCAGTTCCAGAGAATCCGCACAACGCGCACTCGCGCGTTGTGCCGTATCCAACCTTTGAGGTCTCAAATGCACAGAATCATTTGGTCATTGGCTATCATTTGTATGACAGTTGGTGTATGGGCTTGTTCAGAGGATAACAATTCTGCGCAAACCAACGGCAATTCCGAAAATAATTCCGGAAACAACGGAAATAACCAGAACAACGGAAATAACCAGAACAACGGAAACAACCAGAACAACGGAAATAACGAGAACAACGGTAATAACGAGAACAACGGAAACAACGAGAACAACGGAAATAACGAGAACAACGAGAACAACGAGAACAACGGTAATAACGAGAACAACGGTAATAACGAGAACAACGGAAACGGCCAGGAAATCACGATTCCCGCAGAGCTTCAGACTGCGATCGATGGTATTTGCGACAAACGCACGTCATGTTACACCAGCCTGAGTGCGGCCGGTAAAGAGATCGACGGAACCAATTTCATCTATGCCGACTGCAAACCATCGCTTCAATCCGATGTTCTGGCCTACCTGAATACATTTGAATCCTGTGCGGATTTGTTTCTGCAGGTCGAAACCCAAAAACTGGCATGTGAAAACAAGCTGTATGAAAAATATGCCTGCGAACTGTATTCTGCATCGCTGAATGAATCTGTTGCCGCCGAAATGAACCAGATGATATCGTCATGCGAAGCCGAATATGCCGCAACGCTTTCTTCTGCGCACCGCTGTGCCTATCAGGCGGCCCAGGATGTCTCCGCAGAACTCCAAAACGCTTTTGCCGAATATTGTCCCGAAGCCATGGGCTGCAAAATCAAGACCTATACTTCGGTCGAAAGCTGCCAAACCAGCAGCATGCTCGTGCTCGATCAAATCGGCGATTATGCAGCCGATTGTGTGCATGTTTATGGCCTGGTCATGAATGAAGACCTCAAAGCCTATCGCGAATCATATAAAACGCTGGGATGCAATGCCTATCGCGTCTACGCATACGATATCGACTACAGCGAAGACAGGGATTACGAAATCGCCGAAAATGTCCAGAATGCGGTTGATAAGGCTTTATCCGCGCAGGGAAAAGTCTATCGCGAGGTGTTGAATGCTTGCCTTGATGCCACAGGCAATTAGCAATTCAACATATAAATCGACGCACAAATCCCGGCCAGAGCAAATCCCAGTCCAATCATGGCGGTCCTGAAGATCGCCATGATATGATGACGCTTCAGAGACAAGCGGCGGCAGATAAAGCGCAAATTGATGACGACCGACGCCAGTATCGAAATGCCCAGAATCACCCCCATCGCGATGGGCATATCGGTGCTTGAAAACATTGTAAAAACGATCGCGCAGCCGGCCACAAGCAAGACAAGCTTGGATAATGCCGAAATAATGCGGCGGCGTTCACCGCCGATGGCGATCATAATGCCCTCGAAAATCTCGGCACAGAATAATGGAATCGTCGTACACAAGGCGATGCCGATGGGAACTGCTGCAGCCCACTCGGATTTATAGACGATCGGCACCAGATGCAAAGCCGGTGCGAGCAGCCCGACATAAATGCCGGCCAGCAGCCACAGCCATCGCGTAATTTTGACGAACAGCGAACGCATGGTTTCATCATCTTTCTGCACTTTCGAGAACGACGCAAAAAAGACATTCTTGGCCGCTCCGGTCAGCGACTGAATCGGAGAAACCGTAAGCTGCTGCGCCTGTGAATAATATCCAAGCGTCGCAGGCGTAAGGAACAGGCCGAGCAGCAATTTGTCGAGCTGATTGAACAACTGGGTAAGCATAATCGATACAAACTGGAAAAAGCTGAATCCAGCCAGCCGCTTCAATTCCTGCACGGATATCCAAAACCGCGCCTGATACCGGATCGACAGCGATACGATGATCCACCGGACAAACCGATGCGCGACCACCGCTGCGGCAATGGAAAATGCACCATATCCCAGACACGACAACGAAATCGCTGTTGCTGAGAATGCAATTTCACCAATGAAATCCCTTATGGCAATGCTCGTAAACCTCAACTCTCGCTGAAGCAACGAGTTGGGCACGATTGAAAATGCATTAAATGAAATGCCAAAAGACGCGATCACAACCAGCGCAGCAGGCACCGAAAACAGAGTCTCCAAAACAGGTGCACATAGAATAATGAGAAGCACCATCAATGATGACGAGAGCGCAGTGAACGTAAACACCGACTGATACAGCGGCGGCGACATTTGCTCCGACTTGATAAGCGCCGTGCCAAAGCCAAAATCCGAAATGGCGAACGCGATGTTGACGATGATGAGAATAATCGCAGTATAGCCGATTTCGGCAGGCTCCAGCCATAACGGCAACAGACAGATAGTCACAAAACGCAGCGCCATCGACAAAACGCGCATCCCCATGCTGGTGAGCAGCGAATGCACGATAGTTTTGATCAATGCAGGTGCAGCCATGTTTACTCCGAAAGTTGCGCAAGCGCCCAAGGTGCTTTAAATAGTCCCCCTCAGGGGAATGCCCCGGATGTGAGGTTTTGCAATCACGAGGTTATTGTGTCAAACCAAAAGTGTCGATTCTGCCTAAAAGTTAATCCGCCGGGAAGCCGATTCTGCAACTTCTGCGGTAACGACCTGGCCTTTGCGATACAACCAAACGGCCTGTTACCAAGTGGTGCTGTATTGCGCGGCAGCTACGTCATCGAAGAAGAAATCGGTGACGGCGGCATGGGAACAGTCTATAGCTGCCACCACAAAACACTCGGTACGCGCTATGCGCTCAAAGTACTCGACCCCAAGCTGGC
>CAMKRB010000176.1 GCA_946415045.1 uncultured Myxococcales bacterium | reverse complement strand
GCGCCCATGTGCGAGGGCAATGCGCTCATCTACTGCGCCGAATCACTGGGATCTGCCGTTTGGACGCGCATGGTATGTCCGGAAAAATATGCATGCAAAGAGTACGAGGATCAGAAGATGTGTCTCGAAGCCTGCACAAATCAGAACGATACGAATACGATATGCGGCAGCGGCTTTTTGGTCGGCTCGATATGCAGCCAGCTGGACGGCGGTTTATACTACACTCCCGACTATGACACAGGCATCCTCAAATCGTGTGAAAATGGATGCAAAGACCATCATAGCTGCGCCGATGAATAAAAAGCTGGCTGCATGCGATTGTGTCGGCGTTTCCCAAAACGCCGCACCAGATATCGTGGAGCAGACCAGTCGTTCGGACGTATGCGCCATCGGCGCATAGGCCGAACCGCAGGGCGTATCGGCGAAAGCCGATAGCCCGCGCCCTTATCAAACCCCGGTCACATTGAGCAGCGCATTATCGACCGCAGATCGGCAACCATTGAAATCGTTGCCCATCAGTCGGCGCGCTTCGTCGAGATCTTTGGCCGCGAGCCGCTCATCCGAGCGCAGACAGCCGCGCATCAGCCAGAACAGGCCGTTCGAGGGCGATGCATCGATGATGTGGTTCAGATACGTTTCGGCGTCGCTGCGGCGGCCGAGTCTGGCGAGCGACTGCACGACGATCAGACTTAAAGCCTCGGATCGTTTGTACATTTGCTCGAGATTGCGCAGGATGAATTCGTAATCGCGGCGTTCGAGCTGATTTCCCAGAACCTCGCACAATTTGAGCGTCGCGCGCGAATAGTTGGGATCGGCTGTGATGGCGTAAGTGAGGTGTTCGACGATGCGGCTGAGCGGGGCCGGAAGACCTTCGCGCTGAGCACGACGCTCGGCCTCGCGCATATTCATCCAGTTGGAATACGCGTGAAAACTGGATGTGCCAATCATTTCCTGCACGAGCGGGAGCCACGATTCGGCATCTTTAGGGGTAAAGTGGCTGAGCACCCGCGCCGCCAGACGCCCCAGGGCAAGGTGAATTTCGTCGCGGCTGCACGTCTCGTAACCGCAAAACAGCAGACAGCCGGTTGCAATATCGAGCATGTTGATGCTGAGCATCAGGCCGCTTTCGTCGTCAACGATGCGTCCGGTGAGCGCGATATCGCCGCCTATGGCGCGGGTCGATTCGACAACCCAATGCGTCTCGGGCAACGAATAAAACACTGCAAATGCGCACGCATTCTTGTCGACATGATAGTCTATGGTTTCGTTTTCGCGAACGAGCACCATCTGAGGGACGGTGATAAAAGATTCGTTCAGCGCCAGTATTTCTGCCAAATCTTCGCAGATCTGCCGGCTCATGGCGGCCAGACTCAAATCGAATCCGGCCCCCGTACCAAGTGAATAGCAAACAACAAGTTTAGGCGCTGACGAAGCCATCGGACTACTTGCTTAACTGAATATCGATATAGAGATTCGCCATGTCCGAAAGTTCGGGAAGCGCACCATTTGCGTGTTTATCATTCAAATCGCTGACGACAGGAGCCACGCAGGTCTTCGCAGCTTCTTCCAGTGCCGGATCGGCGACGACGAGCTGATTGTCGTGGAGCGCGAGCAGCAAATGATGTGGCTTATGCTGTTTCTTGAGGCAGGTGGTGAGCGCATCAACATGATTGAATGCCAGGGCTTTCATTTCGATATCGAGATCTTCCGAAACCTCGACCGGATCGCCAAATGCGATGGCATTTGGAGCAGCCTGTGCGCCGGATTTACCATCGGCAGGCTGATTATCGGCCGGCACTTCAGCAGGTTTAGCCTCGGTATCATCGGCAGGCGAGAGCCAGCGAATCTGCAACGCAGCACTGGCGTTTTCGGGCAACAATGGAATGCGCATGCCGATGGATTCACGATCCGGGCGGAAAGTCATCGTGCGGCTCTCATAACCCGCAGCAGCAACGACGAGTGCAAACCATCGCGTATCCAGGCTCAGTTCTGTCGTAAACGGCGCAGCCACAATGCCATCTTCGAAAGTGAGCGGCTGCGGCAATTCGCCTTCGGCTGTCGCAAACACGAGGAATGCGTCTTCGGGAACAGTCGTAATATTGAGTTTAACCTTGTCGATGAACTCGATCGGTGTCGCTTCAAAGACGCGGGCTGCGCTCGAAAGCAACGGCTTCATTGAGGCCGAAATGGCTGCATTGTTGGCTGAGAGCAACGATTTGCCTTCCGCATCCTTCATGAACGATACACAGGTATTGCCCTGGGCCTGGATTTCACCATTTGCCGAAATCCAGCACCACGAGTGCGTATCCTCACCGCCAAAGGCACTCACTGTACGCGGCGCTGCATCTGACTGCAGCTGCTCGAGCGACAGGATGTTGTTGCGAATCGACAGCGCATAATTATTGGTCGGATGCTCACCACCGCCAAGCCCCACAAAACGCAGTTTGGTCACATCCGGAAGCACCTGCTGCACCTGCTGCGACTGCCAATCGATAATCGAACGGCCATCTGCAGTCTGCAAATACTGTTTATAACCGATCCAACGCAATGGCGCGTTGTCCGCGAGTTCGGGCAATGCCTTCATTTCGAGCGTCGACAGCTCGATCAGGCCGGAAGAGGTTGCGACATAATTGCCGCTGCGATCCGGGATCAGCCACGAAATCTCATCACTCGAAACCAGATTCAGACGTTTTGTCGCGACGTTATATCGCCAGATGCCGCCCTCACCCCAGAACAATACATCGTCCGAATAGGGGTGCGCGAGGATATGACTGATGCCTGTTTCTCCAAGATGTTCGGAGAGCTTCTCGTTCACAACCGAACGCGAGCTGTCGCTGATGCGTTCAAAATAAACTTCACCGCCCTCGATATGCCACAGCAAATCGTTATCCGCAAACGAAACAACGACATCTGCGGTATACGAACGCATCGGCTTGACGGCCTTGTCGGTCACTTCAAACAAGTCCGCATTGCGATTGATATACTGAATCAAAACATGCTGATCGTCTGCTGACCAAACCACATTTTCGACGGGGAATTCAGGCATGAATTCACCCATCAGTTCGCCGGTCAGCCAGTTGATCCACGTAATATGACCGGAATTCAGTTCGTTCACGACAAATCCGTAACGACCCTGGTTTGAAATATTGATCTTTTCGATGATGCCATTAAACGGCGTGCTGTTCACCAAACGGCCTTCCTGCAGATCCCACAGCGAAATTCTGGATTTGCCTTCGGTATAGTTCGAAGCCAAAGAAACTGCATGACTGCCGTCGCCCACGAATGCAGCGCCGAGCAACTCGTTCGTCGATTTGTCGCGAGGCGGAATCACCTGCGTATACTGGGCATTCTGACCATCGATTGTGAACTTGATGATATCGTTGTTCAGACCGATTAAAGGCGCTTTTTCGTCGGTATGATAGGCCACTTCAAACCCGTTGTTCAGAGGCTGTTTGAGTGGAACGACGACCATATTGTTGCGGTTGTCCAGGCGGATCCACTGCTCCGTCGTGACGAGTTCTGTCCCCTCATTGTGGCGAATCAGATTGAACGTCGATGCACCGGAACGCAATGCGACGTTATTGTAATGATTGGGCTCCTGAGCGTTCTTGCCCTTACCCTGACGGATGCTGTCTTTGCAAAGCACCACCCAGTCTTCGGCACCATTCATGCTGCATGAAAGCGCGGTTTCTCTCGAGCAGCCAAGTTTCGGTGCTTCGAGGGAAGCGACGGTTTCGCCCGCCTGAGCATTCAGATGGATCGCATCCTTACTCACATACGCATAGGTACTTCCTGCAAATCCGCTGCAAGGCAACGCATCATCAGGAATCGCAACATCTTTCACTTCTTTCGATTCAAGACTCACGCTGCGGTATACCGGCTTCAAATCATCGTTCTGCGCAAAGTAACTCACAGCGCCATTGGATACGGCAAACTCATCACCCACGATGCCATTCAGACTTGTGACCAGCTTTGGATTAAACCCGAAGCCGGCAATCAGGTTGACTTCAAAGAGCTGATGATTGTTGTCCATGTACCAGACTCTGGTGCCATCATCGGCGAGTACGAGACGCGCGCATCCGCCGTTGCCGGGCCAGAATTCAGAAACCATCTTGCCCCCGGACCAAACCACGCCGCGTACATCCGAGCACATCGCAATGTGGTTGCGGGCCGATGAATAATAAAGATGTTTGAACTGACCGTTATCGTTCTGGAAAGCACCCTTCTGAATGTAATGGACTTCGGGCTGCTGCATACCGGAACGCATATAAAATGCGACGATGACAGTCACTGCTATCAGCGCAATCGCGATGGTAACCAGCACCTTGAGTACATGGCTGCCGCCCGCAGGCACATCGGGACTGCAATCCGCTTCCGCATAGATCACGTCGTGACCTAGCGTATGTTCACTCGTGATCACCTCGCCTTCCGGAATCACGCGTCCAAGACGTGCGCGCTCGCTCAGGCGGATGCCGTCTTCATCTTCTTCCTCATCTTCGTCCGAAGCCGCCTCAATTTCCCCGGTCACTTCCTCCGATTGCGACGAATCACCGGACTTGTCCATCTGCAGCAGACCATTCAGTTCCGCTGATGCAGCCGACTTCTTCACGACTTCTTCCGTTCCCTTGTCTGAGACGATTTCCTTTACGTGGTCATCCGCTTCGGACCTCTTTGACGATGCGCCATCGTCCTCATCCATAATATCCATCGACGAAAACGCATTCTCATCAAAGTTGAAATCAGAATCCACGTCATCGCCGTCCGAATCGAGATCACCGTCGACATCCGTCATCTCCACATCGTCGGCATCCTGCTTCTTCTGCTTTTCGCTGTGCGACAATGGAATATAGGTATCGGCATAATTCACATCTTCGCCGGAAGAAAGCGAATCCAGCACATTGCCAAGATCAAACCGGACGGTCTTTTCATCCTGCTCATCCGAAACTTCTTCCGCGACGATGTCCGCCACAGCTTCCAAATCCGATGACGAAGCCTTGATGGCCACTTCATATTCCGCACGCGATGCCACAACGGTTTCCGAAGACACATGTTCTTCTTCTTTGGGCTTCTTGTCTTCCTCATCGCCAATGCCTAGCGATGTCACCAGATCCGTCACCGACGCTTCGATGTCATCCCAAAGATCACCACTCTCCGTGCCACCCCACATCACATTCGCTTCCACGGTTGGGGTCGAGGTAGGTTCCTTTGATGCGCTCCCAGGTGAAGCTACATCCCATAGATTGTCGACCAAATCGTTGCCCAAGTCATCCGCAAGATTGTCCAATCCGTTGGTCTGTGGATTATCCTGATTATTCTGGGTGTTTTCCAACATTATATCTTCCCCGTTTTTGCTCAGAATCTAAAGCGAGCGATAGCATCACGCACTGCGTCAAAAAACACAAATGCAGATTATATGATGGCATGATCAGCCCGATACTGCAATCGTTATCGACATTTGGATGTCAAAAAAAGTAACCATTCGGCCTATTCCCAGAACGCCGCAGGCGTTCGATATCAATAGCCCCCGGTTGGAGCGTAGCGACTACCGGGGAAAAAGGGGGAGAAAAGAAAATGGTTTATCCCCCGGCGTTGCCGGGGGCTATTGATATGCAAGCCCTAACGGGCTTATTTACAACTGAACCGTTACCCCAAATCTATGCCTTGCCAAACCAAATTCAGATACAATTTGCCTCGTTACTTGCGGCGCATCGATCAAAGCACAACCAAAGCACAACCAAAGCACGACCCCAAAACCTACCCCTGATGATGGTACGGATATTTCTGTAAAAACGCCTTTATCTCTGCGGCTGTATTCGCGATCACGGCTTCGTCATCCGGCGCATCCAGCACGCGGACGATCCAATCGGCAACCAGCGCCATTTCGGGCTCTTTCAGACCACGCGTTGTCAGACTCGGCGTACCCAGGCGGATACCGCTCGGACGTCTTGGCGGATTCGGATCGTAAGGAATGGCGTTGAAATTGCACACGATTCCCGCATGTTCCAGAGCCGTTGCAGCCGTCTTGCCGTCGATATTTTTCGCGCGCAAATCGACGACCATCAAATGGCAATCGGTGCCGCCGCTCACGATGCGCAGCCCGCGATCGACCAGGTGCTGCGCCAGACATTTCGCATTCGCAACGATCTGCTCACCATAAGCCTTGAACGACGGACGTGCCGCCTCCCCCAGAGCGATGGCAAGCGCCGCCATCTGATTCAGATGCGGACCACCCTGAATTCCAGGAAATACCGCACGATCCACCGCTTTGGCCAGCGACTCGCGGCACAGAATCATTCCGCCTCGCGGCCCTCTCAATGTCTTATGCGTCGTCAGCGTCACGATATCCGCATACGGCACCGGATTCGGATAAACGCCCGCGACAACGAGCCCCGCCACATGCGCAATATCCGCCACCAGATAGGCACCGCAAGCATCGGCAATTTCACGCAGACGTGCAAAATCAAACGCACGGCTATACGACGTCGTCCCGATAAACAGCACCTTTGGCTTCACTTCGTCGCAATATTTCGCCACTTCGTCGTAGTCGATGCGCTCGGTATCCTGACGCACCTCGATTTGATGCGCCTCATAAAGCTGCCCCGAAAAATTCACTTTCCAGCCGTGCGTCAAATGGCCGCCCGAATTCAAACCCAGACCGACCGTCCTGTCGCCGGGCTGACAAACCGCCATATAAGCCGCCATATTCGCCGGAGACCCGCTGTACGGCTGCACATTCGCATGCTCCGCACCGAACAGTTCACACGCACGCGCACACGTCAAACGCTCCAGTGCATCGTTGTTTTCCTGCCCCTGATAATACCGTTTCGCAGGATAGCCTTCCGCATAACGGTTCGTAAAAATCGACCCAAGCGCCTCCAACACGCTGTCCGACACGATATTCTCGCTCGGAATCATGCGCAGCACAGACGCCTGCATCGCCGCCTCGCGCTCAACAATTTCGCCAACTTCTCTGTCCAGTTCGAGCATCTGCTGATCTTCCTTCTAATGATTTAAGCAATTTTCCGCATCTGTGATTATCGCTTTACACCGACGCTTCTTGCTTACTGGCGTATTGCCTATAGTTTATGGCTTATAGTCAAGTTTCGGGAGTTCTCTGACTCCAGCTAGGAGCCATAAGCCACAAGCTATAAGCAAACCCTATCCATTTTGGTAAAAAAGGGGGAAGCCTCCCCCTGCGCGGCTATTGGCGCGGCGTATTGAGCGACAGCGAAATAGCCGCGCGC
The DNA here is from genome assembly GCA_946415045.1 of uncultured Myxococcales bacterium. Classification (GTDB taxonomy): domain Bacteria; phylum Myxococcota_A; class Bradymonadia; order UBA4248; family UBA4248; genus UBA4248. The sequence continues at coordinate 356 of CAMKRB010000176.1, read as the reverse complement.
GAGCGCGTATTGAGGTAGAGACGTGTCGTGACACGTCTCTTACCGAAATAGCGCCGCACCAATACGCCGACGACCCCCTCTCCGGGGACACCCCGGACCCCGTCACCGCACGAAATTATTTACATCCGGCTGCCCATATCGTCACTGAGCAATACCGCCAGTCTGTGGAAATCGCTGTCCGGCTTGATAAACCGCACTTCCGTAACGAGCGTCGCAGGATCCACCAGCTGTGCAAACGGCACAAAGCAATGATCGAGCTGTCCAACTGTCGAAACCATATAGCCGTCCAGGTCTTTTTCAACCAGAGCGATATAGGCACCAACGCCCAGTGCGCTGCCCAGCATCACGTCGAATGC
>CAMKRB010000175.1 GCA_946415045.1 uncultured Myxococcales bacterium | reverse complement strand
ACTGCGTCATGCCATGAAGGGAATTGTCGATGCACTGAACCGAGAAATCAAATGCGCCTGGAAATTCAACATTCATCAGGCCGTCGCAAGACAGATATCTCCCGCAGAATGGCTTGCCGAACCACCTAAAAAAGTCCAACTCAATGCCCCGCTGTATATCGACACAGATGACAGAATTGCCTACTGGCGCGCATTTCTCGAACCACCCTACGGCAATCGTGTAAAAATCAGGGAGAGATGCGGGAATCATCCGGCCAAATACCGTGATGCCACGGTCGAGGATTTTCGACGCGTGAACGAAGCATTGTTTCCCAAAGGCACCGATGATCTGGAGATTTACACATGGTCGACAGACTGGTCCAATTACTTCGATGATGGCCACGAGTGGTGGGGAACGGGCTGCTGGAGCATTTATGATCCCCGAATGGGGCGCTATATCGTCATTCTTGCTTCGACGACCGATTAAGCAATTGCATACCGCCAGCACGCTGAAGGCGTGCCATGATACAGCCCGGGGTGAGCGCAGCGTAACCCCGGGAAATATATATTTTTTTAAGGCTATGTTTAACCAGTGTGGATATGGCGTTACCCCGATACGAGTGAGATACTGGCAAAGAGCGCCGAGCATCGAGCGTCGAGTTGGCCAATGCGCACTCATGGCTCATTGCTCATCGCTCGTGGCCGCAAAGCAGACAACCTCACTTTTTCATATCCACGATCGTTAAACAGAGCCTTTTTTAATACAAATTATATCGTTGTGACGCGGCCGATAAACAGGATGGTTTGTGTGGATTTTTCGACGATGGCAAAGACGAATGGGTGATCGACCGTGATGGTGTGGGGTTCGCGCATGGGGAGCGCCGAACGCAGTTTCATGACGACAGCGGTTGCAGCAGCAGCTTCGGCACCATTCTCGTTCACATCGATGAAAGCTTTGTGTAAAACGTCATCGAGGTAGAGTTCGCGCGTTCCGGTGATGGCCGAGAAATCCGGATTTGAGAATGCACTCTGTACGCCGAGTTCGCGAAGCATGGTCTTGAGTGATGCACCAAATTCGACCTTGAATTTTGGCATGTACAAGGAGACCTGTCCGGATTTCATCTGGGCGCGAATCTGTTTGAACGAGATGCTTGAGAGATCTTTTTCGAGGTCTGTCAGAGCAGCAGCGACATCAGATGTTGCGCCGATTTTGGGCATCATAATCATCATGCTGTAGTTTGCGGCTGCAAAATCCATATCGAAAGCGACGAGTTTGTCGGTTTCGCAGAAAGCGTGAGATTCTGTATGATGCATCATATCGACCTGGATGGTGCCGGCGGCTGTTCTGAAATCGGCCTTTTGTGTAGCGTTTTCCTTGAAGCTGTGGCGCCATGGTCCTTTGAAATAGACGGCATTGGTGAGAATGAGCCGGGTGAGGGAGGTGACGGCGTTAGCAGGCAGAATATCGCGGATTTTGTCGTGAGTGACCTGAGCAATATAGTCGTTGATATGCTTTCGGGATTCTTCGGTGGCACCGGCAAAATCGACGGTTTCCGGCGCAGCGGCATAGAATTTTTTGACGTTTTGGATGTATTCGTCACGCAGTTTATATGACTGCTGAATCCAGAGGTGGTTGTCGATATCGATGGTATGGTTGTCGTCGAGGGTTTTCAGAATCTCGGCTTCGATTTCGGCACCAGCCTGGCTGTTGTTATTGGCGTTTGGCAGTTTGAGGGCATTTTGAATTTCGGCAGCGGTATCGCCGCATGCGCCTTCGAGCAGCATCCCCATGGCTCTTTCGACCGAGTATGGGGAAACGACGACGGAAGATGATGGATTTGTCGCTTTGAGCATTTCGAAACCGAAAGCGTTGTTGGCTGCGGCCCACATTTCGGTCGTCGCATTCGATGAAGTGGCGGGTTTGCAGTTTTCGGAAGGCATAGCGGTATCTTTTGTGTTTTGGGCGGTTTCGGCGGCCTGGGTTTGGTTGGCTGTATCCGCAGTGGTTTGTGTGGTTTGTGATTTGGAGCAGCCGCAGAGAGCGATGGCAGCGGCAGCAAGCAGCATGTATGGTTTCATTTTTCTCCTCATATCAATCCATAAGGCTCTAGGCCGCAGGGAAACTACCGCAGGTTGGGGATTTTTAAAAGAGTATATTGCACGGAATCATGGGTGCTGCCGCGAGGGGGGAGTCGGCGTACCGCAGGTAGCCGCGCGGGGGGAGACTTCCCCCCGACAAAAAACAATTCGAGTTGCTTTACGGCATGCGGCGATATGGGGTATAATAAACGCGGTATATTTTGAGCCTGTGCTGCTGACATTTGGGTGTCTGACTGCCGTATCAGCTGCGGGCCAGACATGGAGCCTTCGAGGGGTTAAATTGAGGAAATTAAAGAACGGCGTATATATTTGCCCGGAAATCCGTCTGGATGCGTATTTCGACGTACACAACGGGATCGCAACCTATCTTGCGACAGACGAGAAAGCCGGGAATGCGCTTGTGAGCATGTATCTGGCATCAGAAGGGGCGTCGAGCAGCGAACTCGAAAAGGCGGTATCCTTTTATCGTGACACATTGCATCTCGATGCTCGCTGCGGCACATACGAAGATTTTGTGTATTTTTCGGAGCCGTTTCCGTTTGGCGAGTACATGTATGAGTGGCTTGAACGCCGTGAACGCGTGCCGTTGGTGGAAGCGATAAAGCGGGTGATATCGCTTTTGAAGGTATTAAGCTTGGCGCATGCTGCCGGTCTTTATCACGGCCGGCTGACGCCGAATTCGGTGCTTTTGGAACGCACGGGCGATACATTTGATTTGCGCATGATGGGGCTGGGGATTTCGCAGCAGCTGGTGGAATCGCGCCGACTGGACATCAACTGGCTCGATTTTACGATCAATCTGAAGGGGATGACACCACAGGCCGTCGACATCTATGGTATGGCGATTGTGCTGATGGGCCTGGTGAGTGGCGAGCAGGGCATCGGGAGTTTCGAGGCGACGGGACTTTTGCCGCCGATGCTGCGATCGGGGCATTTGCAACAGGCGATGGAACGCGCACTTGGGCTGCGCGTCGATACATACGGCGATGTGCTGACGTTTTCGCAGGATTTGGAAGCTGCACTTCTGGAACTGGATGAGCGGCAGGGTGAGGTCTATGTCGGGGATCTGGTGGGATTCGAGTCGGCTGTGCGCAGCCTTGTGAATATTTCGGAAGACGGTCAGATCATTTCCGAGAGTTCCGGCGTATGGTCCTCGCTCGTCAATAATCTCGAGCAGGAAGCCCGTTCCAGCCTGCTTTGCTCGCTGACTTCACTGACGGCTATCAAGGCGATTGGCAGCGACGAAGATGCAGATGAAGATGTGACGCGGGTTTCATCGATGCCCGAGTCGGTGCTGAATCTGCGGCGTATCCATTCGAGTCATGCCGGAAATGACGGAAATCAGGACGGAACCGTGGTGACTTCGGGGCGTCCGTCGGTGATGGAGGATGCCGATGGTGAGGCCGCAAACGACGCATCTGTACAAGATTCGGCATCAATAGAAGAAACTCCGTCTGTGAAAACAACGGTTTCCCGGCTGGAAGACATCGCAGGGGCTGAAGTTCATGCCGACAATGAAAAGACAAACGTCGTCGGATCGGAAAGCATATCGCAGACAGATACATCGATAAAAGGCTCAGAATCTGACGATTCGGAAGAATACGAGGATGAGGACGAGGAAGAGGACGATGCGCCGACTCGCGTGATGAAGCGTCCGAATTATCAGACGATTCGACTGTCGCCGGAGGAAGCGCCCGGAGTGCATTCGGCGATTGAGGAAGTGCTGGCTTCGGCCGATGAAGCGGTGGATGCCAAAAGCATGATGGTCAAACGCATCCGCGAAGCCGAGGTGATTGAGAGTTCGATGACGCTGTCGCACAACGTCGTTTACGATCCCAACGATATGCTGGCATTTCCGTTTGATGCGGAGATGGAGGCAAAGGAAAATGCCGCACTTGAGGCGATCGAGGCTGAGAATGCGCAGAAACAGCGGGTACATCAGAAATCCCGCGAACCGGCGCACCACGGCAAATCGAAATCCCGCGGATTTACGCGGACGCAGCGCTTTATTTTGTGCGCCCTCACGCTCATCGTCTTTATCATGATACTTTTCGCCATCATTATTGCGCTGAAGCGCATGGGATAATGGCCCGATTAAGCAAAGACAACCATCTTCGGATGAACCGCTGCGGCATGCTGCGGACAGTGTGCCTGACAGCATTGCTGCAATGCTGCACGTTATTGCTGTATCCAGGACATGCGAATGCTCAGGATCCGGACTGCAATGCAGGCAGTTTCTTTTGTGATGAAACGTGGCGCGGCGGCCGGGTGTTCTACGATGCGCTTGAAGAATGGGGCTATGCGCGTGATTATCATACCGGAAGCCAGGATTTTGGCGAGGATGCGCAGCATACCGATGTGCATGTGTGGATTTCGCCGCAGTCCGTGGGATCGCATGTGATTGCGCATGCGCTTGAATCGGGGGCACGCATTCTGGTCTTCGATGAATCGGAGGTTTCGCTGGGATGGTATCGGATGTTTGTGAATCCAACCGCAACTGTGCAGCCATCGTATCACTCGGAATATGCAGCTCAGATCAATGGCAATCCGGATTTGCCCGTGTTCTATGTCGATCCTGCCGTTCGCGATGTGTTTGGCATTTCATCGCCAGACGACGACACGACGTGGATGGTGGCCATGAATCATCCCATGCCGATTATCGAATCGGACAATAAAGGGAATCTGCGCGGCGTTTTCTACTATTCTCTGCCTTATTCGGAAGAAGATGTGACGGATAATGGGGCCAGTATCGTGGTCGTGCGCGATGCCGATATGCCGATGGGTCTGATGATGAATACGCTCGACAATCAGAAGCTGGTTCATGCGCTTCTGCAGGATCGGTGCGGAAATGCGCAGCATTGCCGTGTGCATGTCTATGAGCCTGGGGTGGCGTTTGCTGCAGCAGTCACCGGGGAATTCACAGAAACGCCATGGTATCACCGGCTGATGGAGCGCGTGTTTTCGTCGGAATCGGTCGCAAGACTTCAGAACGTCTGGCAGGATGAATCGCTGATGGCGCGCATCAACTGGCGTCTGTTTGTGCTGGCAATTCTGATTGCCTGGCTTTTACTCGCCATATTCCTCGCTTTACCGCTTAAAAGAAATAAGACATGATGATGCCGTGCTATGGCGCGCTGCGCCATACGCCCGGCGGCGCGGCTATTTGCCGTGCCGGCAAATACGCCGCTTTGGAATGCTATGTGGATAATCAGTTTTTTGCATATTCTGATGGTTTATGGCGCGATATCGTCTGTGATGCAGAGCACCGCAGATCTGCGGCATGCCTATGAGATTCGGCATCCTCAAACTTGTTTTGAACTGATGGATATGCGGGATGCAGAGGACGAGGTTATCGAATGCATTTGGAGTCATCCGGGCCAGTATCCGCCAGGAAAGACAAAGCTGCGCGATGGCCGCTGCTGCTTCTGGGAACCGCTGTCGGACGGCGTGTTCTGGGCGATTGGTCAGCGCATGATGAGCCATGTGATTTCTGTTGATGCCGAGTCGTACCCTGGAGATCCCATGCCCAATGTGCATCCGGATTCACGGATGCTTAAATTCGAGATTTATCCGGCCGAACTCGTCGATATCCGCGTCGTCGACATCGAAACCGACGCACCCGTGCGCGATGCGCGGGTGACAATGGCAAACGATGCGATGCATCTGGTGTCGTATGCCAAATGGAGCGACGACGACGGCTATGCCGTGATGCCTATGATTCCCGGCGAAACCTATGTGATGACGGTTCGCGCCGAGCGATATCTGGGTGTTTTGCCGTTTGAAATGACCCTTGATGTGCCCAAATACCGCCCAAAACGCGTCGTCTCTTTGCAAACAGTCGAAGAGCTCGAAGCAGCCGACAGCGATACAGATGACGATTCCGAGCGCAGTACCGAAGCGGATGAACTGCCCGTGATCGAGCGCGTCGTTGAACTCGATCCGGGCATTTGTGTGTCGGGAACTGTGCTTGATCCCGACGGTTCGCCGCTGCTGGATGCTGAAGTGCACGCCGAGGTCACGTCGGCAGACGGCAGAATCTATGTTTCGGATATCGATCATCCCGTGCCGATGTCGGCACTCGCCACTTTTGAAGACGCCTGGTATCCCGCATACAGCAACAATTCAACCGGAAAACGCGGACAATTTGAGTTATGCACGCTGCCACGAGGCAAGGTGAGGCTGTATGCAACGCATCCCGAATTTCCGCCGTCGGATTGGGTGTCGATCGATGCCCGTGATTCGGATATCACTGCACCTGTGACGGTTTCGATGAACCGCGGACACCGCGCAAGATTGCGCGTCGAAGACAAGGTCGGCCGCGCAATATCGACAACTGTGAAAATCTATGATTTGAATACCGGGGTGATGGTTTCGGAAGTCGTCAGTCCGGATTCGGGATCGATGACGCTCGATGTATTGCCCGAAGATGTTCGGTTTGCCGTCGTCCTGGATGAAGGCAATATCACCAATTATCCCAGAACAATTGCGGACAACGACGAAATTGTGCTGATTTCGGATTATTCATTCAATCGCTATGCATTTCAGGTCGTTGCAACCGGCAGCAATGGTGTGCAAAATATAGAAAATGCATCGATTCATATCATGGATGCCAATTTGCAAAAAAGTTATCCCAAATGCATGGCCGATACGGATGCAGCCGGAAATGCCGTGATTGAATCCTGCCCAAATGAATTCTGGGCTGTGGTGACACACAGAAACTATAGCAACGATTATACATTTGTGACCTGGGATAAAACAAACTATCGCGTCGATCTGAATGGCGGCTATACCTATCATATCGAGCTGAGGGACGGTGAAAAAACGGTTGATGCAGAATGCACACTGATTCTGGAGCTCAAGGCTGGCGGTGAGAATGATTATGAATGGCCGGAAACCTATCGTTCAAAGAATGGTCATCTCACCCTGACCAACAAAGGAACGAATCAGTATATTGAATGTATACATGATGGAGACAGTGCATCCGCGATGCTGATTCCCAATACAGACGCCGGAATTGTGAGTAACGATGCGGTCTATCGTGCACCGTTTGATCTGGTGATCTCATTTCCTCAAAAGATCAGTCGGGATCTTGTGGTGCTGGATGCCTATGGTTCACCGGTGCCTTATGCACGGTTTAGAATGGATAATAAAACCTACGAAACCGATGAATCCGGCAGATATGAGCAATTGCGTGGATTTCCCGAACAGAATCTGGAGGTGTTTCATTATCATCACGGCCGGGTATCGGTTGCATTCGAAGCGGGAAGCGGCGAGCTTGAAATCCATTTGCCGGACAAAGTGGATGATGCTGTAACTGCTTGCCTGGATAAACACAAGATCCCATATATTACAGACAGTGCTGCAGTTCAGGTCGATGTATCGATTGAATCCATGCAGTTGATGCGCGGCGATTATGTAGAATCGTGTGATGACAGAACGCTGGGCATTGTGCGGGATGACAGACGGGTTGAATTGATAATGAAGAATGGCGCTATTTAACGAGCGTGGATATGAAAAAGTAAGGTTGTCTGCTTTGCGGCCACGAGCGATGAGCAATGAGCCACGAGTGCTCATTGGCCAAC
>CAMKRB010000174.1 GCA_946415045.1 uncultured Myxococcales bacterium | reverse complement strand
AGCTGCAGTCGATTGGTTCGCGCGCCGACAGCTTTAACAGCTATGTATTCTATTCCAACGGACAGACGAATTTCCCCGAAGGCGATTTGAACCGTTACCGCAATGCGACGATAGAATCCATGATGGCGACGGTGCGCACGCTGTTCTCGGACGACAGCCGGCGCAGCACGCTCATCGTCGTTCCAAAAGAGACCAGTGCCCCGAAAGATACAAATGCACAGGAAACTGAGACAAATACTGGGGCAGAGCCATGAAACTGAAATCTATACTATTGTTGTCTGTACTTCTCGTTTTTTCTGTAACCGCCTGTAAATCGAAAAAAGCCGATGATGCAGCCCAGCCAGTTGAAGCCAATATGCCAGCTCCGAATGATAACCAGAAAGATATCAACCAGGGTTTTGAACTTCCCGAGATACCGCCGGCAAAACTGTTCCAGCATGTACAGCCGGAGATGTTTAAACTGAACAACGGCATGGATGTATGGTATGTATACAATCCGATGGTGCCGCTGATGAGTTTTAAGGTTGTGTTTGAGCAGGGAGCATCTGCCGATCCAGCCGATAAATCGGGACGCACATCATTTGCAGCGGCGATGCTGAAAGAAGGCGCAGCCGGGAAATCGGCGCAGCAGATTTCGGATGATATCGAATACATCGGCGCTACGCTGCAGCCAAACGTCACGCAGGATGCATCGGCGATCACGCTTCAGGTGATGACGCAATTCTTCGATCGCGGCCTCGACATTTTGTCGGATATCTGGCTCAAGCCCGATTTCAGCCAGGAATCGTTCGATCGGCTGCAAAAAATCATCTTAAACGGCTTGAAACAGCGTGAGGATTCGCCGGGAACGGTTTCGAGACTGGCGGCAGCGAGTGCGTTTTATGGGGATGCACATCCGTATGGCCGTTCAATCGATGGCTATATCGATACGATATCGGCCATTACCCTGGACGATCTGCGATCGGCATACCAGGAGGTGTTCGCGGCCGATCATGCTGCGATTATCGCGGTCGGCAGCATCGCGACCGATGCGTTCAAATCGAAGGTGAACGAGCGGTTCGGCAATCTTCCGATAGATGCGCAAAAGCCGCAGCTCAAGCTGATTTCGGCGCCCGAGCCCGAGCACAAGCAGGCCGTGGTTATCGTCGACAAGCCGGGTGCGCCGCAGACGGTGATTCGCATTTATCAGCCGGCCGTCACCGCGCCGTCGCTCAAAACGCTGCCGTGGCAGTTCGTCAACATCCCGTTCGGCGGCAGTTTTACGAGCCGTCTGATGCAGAACATCCGCGAGGACAAGGGCTATTCCTATGGCGCGAATTCGGCGGTTGCACCGCAAAAGCTGAGCGGCATCTTTTTGTCGACATCGTCGGTCGAAACTGCTGTGACCGGTGCGGCACTCAAGGAGTTTATCAGCGAGCTTTCGCGTCTGCCCAAGGGCGATTTCACGCAGGAAGAATTTGAACGCGCAAGAGAGACGTGGAAATCGGAGCTCGTGCAGTCGTTTGAGACGCAGACTGGCGTGCTGTCAACGATTTCGGGGCTCTATCTCAATCACAAGCCCGTCGATGCCATCAATCATTTCGCGCGCCAGCTGCAAACGATGACGCTCGATGATTTCAACAATTTCGCCCGCGAATTCCCAACACTCGATACTGCAACGATCGTTTTGGTCGGCGATAAGGCCGCAATTCTCGATCAAATCAAGGATCTCAATCTGCCCGAGCCGTCGTTCCGAAATGCCGAAGGCAGGGTCATTCAGTAGGGATAGATTTTGGGGGAGGGGGCTGTGCCCCCTGCGCGGCTATTGGTGCATGCATGCACCAATACGCCGCTACCCCCGATGCGGGGGGATCTTCAGCGTTACCCCCGCAACGCCCCGGTTCATCGCATTACTTCCAATTCATGCCCATTATGATACAGCTCAAAGGTCATCCCATACATCACGCCACTATCAACCATCAGGAATGTGATATCATTCGTGAGTATCTCATTGCGGGACAGATTCTGGTGCACGAGTGCGTGGTTTCCAGCGACCCCAAAACGCAGACCCGCGAATTGCAAAAGCTGGATGCGGTTTGTTCTGCCAGTATGTTCCAGCCGCTTTTGGAGTGTATCCGTGCGTTTGATGATGCGGAACGCTGCGAGATTCTGATTGAAATCCTGCCCTATGATGTCTGCTGTACGCATATTATCAGCCCTGATGACAAAGTATTGCAGACGCACTACTGGAATCTGACGTATTCCAAAGATGGCTACATCCAGCTGTCGCTGTGGGATTTCTATACACTGGGCATACCGGAACACGAGCCATACGATTATCTGGTCTTTCACATGCAGACGCTGGCACATGAAATCAACTGCCAGATTTCTGAAAAGATCAATTTTACGTTTGATCCGGTTGCAGCCAGAATCAGCTTTAATCTGCTGGAATGGCTGATGCAGCTGATTTTGTCGAATCATTCCGAGATGCAGGCCGAGATTAAGCCGGCATTTTTCAAGATTACAAACAAGGAAAATGCGATCTGCGTTCAATACGATCGTTCCGAATCGTTCAGTGGCATGTATACGGGGCTGGTGCCACGGGGGCCGATTAATTCCTATAGTTTCTATAAAGATACGAACGAGATCACGAGGAATAATGCGGCACAGACAGTTTCGCCATCCATGCCGTCCCCGAATCGGACCGACAGCAGTGTGCTCAATACATCCGGAAAATCGGCTGAAATCAAGCCTGCCGATGACCTGGATGATGATGAAGAAGCATTCTGGTCGCTGAGTGATTTATCGGGTGTAAACGATGCGCTGGATTTGTCGGAAGTGATGCAGGGCGAAGCCGCCCAAAAGCCCGTGATCATCGATTCGGACAAGGGATGCATGACGCTCGATGCCCTTCATAACACCATTCGTGAGAATAAAACAATCGAGCCCGAAGTCGCGTCACTCGTGCTCGACGAAGTGCGATCCAATCTGCCTCCCGAAATGTATAAGGCAGTATTGTACTTTTTGTATATCTGTGACAACAGCCTCGCACAGCATCTCATTTTTTCAATTATAGAATCCGGAATATCGAAGTGTTCCAGCTTCTTTGTGCTGTATATTTTGTATGAATTATATACTTCGCAAAAGAATGACAATATGCGCATCGCGACACTTCAGCGGATTATACGATGCTGTCATTCCGAATCCCATTCATTCATCAAGTTTTCGCTGATATATATCGATTTGGTCAGTGAAGCGCACGGTTTGTTTGAACAGGCCGTAAGGCTTTTGAAAGAGCTTCATCCGGTTGTGCAGTCTGTGGGAAGCATATCGGAAAAGATCGCATTTGCGCAATCCTGCCGGCACGCCGAGTATCTGGAAGGCGCCATTTATGCGTTATACGATTTTATCAACCGTGCTTCTTCATCCGAAGATATCATCAGTCTGGTGACGGCTTTGGTGCCCATCATGATCGATGCACATGTATCGGTTGACCGGATAGAAGAACTCGGCCGCTTTATCTTTGAAACGATTCCGGATCACGCGGATTTGCTCATCCCGCTGATTCAGTACCTGATGTCGGTTGGGGAGAGTATCCATGCTTCACAGATTTGCCAGGCATGTCTGAATAAATCCATGCAATACTGGATGATGTTTCAGAGTATGGAACACTCGCTGCTCGATATGAAAAGTAAACTGAGGTGCGGCTATTATCACGACAAAGCGCTTCAGTTTGCTTGTTTGCTCGAAGATATCTATGAATCGATTGGTTATTCGGCGTCGTTGTATAATGTATTGAATCAGCATCTGATGCTTGAGCCGTCGGCATTTGCCATTCTCAACCGCATGCTGCCGTTTTTGGAAATCGGTCATGCGCATTTCGAACTGGCACAGGTGTGTATTGAGTTTTTGCAAAAGAATGCCGGCAACATTTTGCCAAACGACGAGATCGCGATTCAACTGGCATTGCACACGCTGTATGACCGGGATATGGGACTTCCCGATAAAGCTGAGCAGTGTCTGAATCGTGCGCGAGAGCTGTCGGTGAACGATCCCCGCGTGATCATGGCTGAAATCGAGCGTTATCAGCGCCGCAATCAGCTTGAGGAACAGGTGGGGCTGCGGCTTGCCCTGATTGGTGCAGTTTCGCCTCAGGCTGCGGTGGAGCAGACGCTTGCTCTGGTGCAACTGTATGAACAGCTCAACGCCGATCCCGTCAAGGCCATCGAAATCCTTCGTCAGACGAATTCACGTGTGCCCAATAATCCGCAGATCCTTCAGGAATTGCGCCGCTATCTGCGCAAGAGCCGGCAGTTCTTTGAACTCGCCACCGTACTCGAGAAACTCGCCAAAGTGACCAAGGATTTGCAGATGCGCAAGTCGATTCTGCTTGAGGCAAGCGAGGTTCATGCGCAGCTGGGGAACAAGCAGGTTTCGGAATCGTTGTATCACGAAGCGCAGCTGTGCAGTCCCATCAATCCCGAAAACGTCGCAGAACTCAATTATGCGGGCAAGCGACCTGCATTTGGTCCGAATCAGTTCAACGATAAACCGGTCGCCGGATTCGGGAGCAATTCGCTCACCTCTGCTTTGCTCACATCACAGGAAAATCAGCTGCAGAGCGATACCGGTAAAAGCAATACCCATACAAACGAAGGGGATGCCATCGAGTCACCTGCACAGCCGGTTCTAAACAAGGATATCTTCTCGACGAATCCAAATCTGACACCGATGCCGCTGAGTCAGTCCCTGGAAGATGCCCGGCGAAACGATCATCTGAGCAGCCGCCCAAGAATTGCGCATTCTTCCTACGATGAAAACGCCCCAATTGAGACACAGATTGCGGAAGCCCGGCGTCATGGCAGCTCCGAAGCATTGCTGGATCGTTTGCTGTTCTCGATTTCTGACAAACCCGAAGAAGAACAACCGCCACGTATCCTTCAGGAGATTGGGTGCATCTATCTTTACGATAAGAATGATCCCGAGAATGCACGCACCTATCTCGAACGCGCCTGCGCATTGAGCAGCGAAATTGCTTATGGTGAACAGACGCTCAATGCGCTTGAGATGATCTATCAGGCGACTCAGCAGTACAAGGAACTGGGCGATGTTTACGAGAAAAAGTGCGAGATTCTCACTGTTATTGAGGAGCGCCGCAAATACGAGATTCGATTGGCTCAGCTGCGATACGAGCGGCTTGGCGAAACCCAGAAGGCTATCGATACGCTCAATGAATTGCTCGAACGCGCTCCTAACAACGAAACCGCGCTCCAGCTGCTCGCCCAGATTTATACCGATACGCAGAATCTGCCCAGGGCTATCGAGACTCTTGAAAAGATTTCTCCGCTGCTCAGGCCGAATTCCAAGATCTATACCCAGCACATGATGCGTTTGTCGTCGATGTATCTTGAGGCCGGTGAGAAACAAAGCGCCAAGGATACGCTTCGTGCGCTGCTTAAAAATGATTACATCGATAAACTGATGGTGATCGAGAGCTTCAAGCGGATTTGCCGCGCAGACGATGAATGGGAGGAACTGCTCTCCATTCTGCGGGAAGAAGTGGCGTTCTATCTGCACATACCGTCGGCAGACTGTGAGCTGGAGAGCGTCGACTGGCTCAGCAATACCGAGCTGAATGTTGGCGGAGCGACCCATGCCATGCGCGAATATGCCGATATCCTTTACTATAAGCTGAATCGGATTGGTGCGGCGGTTTCGATGTTTCTGGCTCTGAACAAAGTGCATCCCGACGACGGTTACCTGCGCAATGTGATACTGGACATCGCCGTACAGCATCCCGAAAATGCCGAAGCGGTTGCTGCAATGCTGGATTTGTATACGTCGCGCGAGGTACCGCAGGCATCGGACAGTTCAGACGGTATCCGGCAGATCTACAGTGATATCGAGCTGTCATTTGATTCGATATGCAACGGCGATTACACCGAAGCTGCATCCCGGCTGACCGGTCTTTCGGAACAGGTATCCAGGATTCACCGTAAGTCGCTTCCTACGGTGATCAGTGTGCTTCAGAAGCATCTCGAACTTCGTCAGCATCCGTCATCGGTATCTTCTACAGAACCGTAAGAAATCTCGCGATTATCGTCCTCTGGCCGCTCTTGTTAAAGCTCACGGTCGCCTTGTAATCATTTCCGCTGGCTTCAAGTTTTATCACAACGCCTTTTCCATGAATGGCGTGTTCAACCGCAGTCCCGACCTGCATTTTTTTATTGTTTTTGCCCACGGCACTCACGATCTGGCGCGATTTCTCGACAACAGATTTGGGCAGTGCATCAATCGATTCAGATCTGGACGACGGATTTGCAGAATTTCCAAACGCACGCTGAGATTTATTGGACTGTTTTGATTTTTGAATCACATCGTCGAATATATCAAATGCGTCGTCATCATAACTGTAATCGGGTTCAAAATCGTCTTGTGACTGAGCCGGTTTCCGTTTGATTCCGCCGGCCGGTGCGAGGTCATAGAATGGATTGTCGTCTTTGGATGCAGCCGAAGGTTTGCGGGTTGTGGTGCGCCCCGAAGACCACGACAATTTCGGGTTTCCGCTGCCTGAATAGCCGAAATCGCGCGGTTGTGCGGTGATATAATCGACACAGTTCCGGCTGTTGTTGTCGACCATTTCATCCAGGAAATTGCTCGACGACTGCGCGCTCAGACGGCCATATTCATGCCGCTGTTCCGCATGAGAGATGTATAGAATCTTTTTTGCCCGCGTCATGGCGACATACATCAGGCGGCGTTCTTCTTCGAGATCACAGCAACCGCCGCGATCAAGCGGCAGAATCCCCTGCTCAGCGCCAACAATATAAACGACATCAAACTCAAGCCCTTTGGCACTGTGGATGGTCATCAGGTTCACGGCGGCTTTCTGGTCGTCCGATTCCGGGCGGACGAGTGCCATTTCTTCCAGAAAACCGGGCAAATCATTGGGGTGCTCGTCGTTATAGCTGCGCAGCGTTTCGAACAGGCTCTTGATGCGATCTTCGACTTCGTTAAATTCCTGCCCCTTCTTTTCAGCCGCTTTCCGAATATAGGTCAGATAGCCGGTTTCGCTGATGATATCGTTCAGGATGTCGTGTGGTGCGCGTTCCGGCCAGTTTTCAACGCGTTCCAGCATATTCAGAAACTGTTTGCATCCTTCAATCACCTTGGTTCCGGCCCTTGGAATCTTACATTTTTCCAGTATGATGTCCTCGAGTACGCTGCGCAGACACTCGCTTTTGGTCTTGTTAAAAGCGGCTTTCTTTTCGATGAATTCAAGGATTTTTTCGCACGATTTTTCCCCGATCCCGCGCACCGGCTTGTTAATAATCCGTCGCAAAGCCATGGTGTCGGTCGGGTTGACCAGAATGCGCAGATAGCACATTAAATCGGCAATTTCCTCGCGTTCGAAAAAACCAACCGCACCAATCACCTGATAGGGGATATTCTTTCTCGTACACTCGCGCTCGAAGCTCACCGACTGACTGTTTTTGCGGTACAAAACAGCAAACTGCTGCAGACTGATGTGTTTGGAACGCGCGAGTTTTTGTATGGATTCGAGCACGCCGCCGGCTTCGTCCCAGTCGTTGTCGTAGGATACGATATGTACAGGTTCACCGCCTTCCCTGTCGGTCCAGAGTCGTTTTTCGGTTCGCACCCGGTTGCATGCGATCAGATTGCCCGCGCAGGTGAGAATCGGCTTTGTCGACCGATAGTTCTGCTCCAGTTTGAATACT
>CAMKRB010000173.1 GCA_946415045.1 uncultured Myxococcales bacterium | reverse complement strand
TTTTTGCTGTGTATTCATGTGATTACAGCGATGAAACAACAAATACAGAGAATGCCGAGGTTGAAAAATGTGAAAATGCATATCAAGCTTGTGACAGAAGCAATGATGATTGCGACGAGAAGTATAACGCATGTATCGATGCCATTCCTGATTTTTGCAGCAAGCAAAGGGATTCGAGAGATGCATGCTATGATGCAAATGAACAGGCTTTGATGGATTACAGAGATAATACAGATTCAACTCCAAAAACCGATGAAGCGCTGAAAGCGCTTGGAATTGATCCAAAAGATTTAGAGCAATAGTCTTTGGGATGCATATCTGACAACTGGAGGATATCATCAATGGCTGTGAATGATCGCATCAAGGATATCGCCACGATACGTAAGTGGGTGAGAGAGTTTTCTTTGTTTGGCGAGAAAACACGTACAGATTTCACAGCCACAAGCGGATATCGATATGCAGTAAACAAATCGCTCAAGCTGCTGAAAGGGTATCTCACAGAATCCCGCGATGATAATAATTGCAAGCATGTCTTTTTGGCGGTCGATGCCAGAGATATTGCGCATAATCCTCTGTTTGTTTATTTCAAGATTCATGCATTCAAAGACAATGATATCAAGCTGCATTTTGTCATTCTCAATGCGCTGGCCGATGAAAAGTATAAAACTATCGGCCAGGTTTATCAGTCTGCACTCGATTCAAATATCTATGATGTCGAGGCTGATGGTGGTGCGGAGAAAGATTCAGAGAGAAAGACCTCTGATGATGCATTGGATGAAGATGCTTTCGACCTGCCTTTGAATACCATGGATTCCACGATTCGCAGAAAGCTCGAAGAGTATCTTGCGAAGGGAATTCTTGTCGCTAAAAAGTCCGGGAGAAAAAAAGTATACAGTCTGAATACATGCAGTATCGATTTGAAACGCTGGGTGTATGCCATTGATTTCTTTTCAGAAATCGATCCACTTGGTGTGATTGGATCGTTTTTGCGCGATCGGCTTGACAGAACCGGCGGTTTGCCAGCCTGTGATCCCTTTGTGTTCAGACATCACTATGTTCATCACGTTCTCGATGCTGAAATCGTGCAGACTATTGCAGATGCGATTCATAAACACTGCTCAGTTGTTGTTGTGAATCATCCAATGCATCAGAACAACGGCCGTGCGAATCAAAAGAATGAAGTTGTACCGATTCGGTTTTATCATAGCGTGCAGTCGGGACGCAGATATATCGTTGCATGCCAGCGTGCGAACCGCCAGCTGACGTTTTTGAGGATAGATCGTATACAGACCGTCTCATTGGGTAGCACAGTGCCTGATTATTTGCGTTATTACGAATATGCAATCGAAAGACTGAAACATGTATGGGGTGTTTCGGATATCGGGAATCGCGGACTGACGCATCTTGAAATGACGATTCGGGTATCGTCTCCCGACGATTATGCAATCAAACGCATTGATATCGAAAAACGCCATGGAACGGTTGAGTACCTTGACAACCTGACTGCATGTTTTTCTATCGACGTCTGGGAAGACCGCGAAATGCTCCCCTGGGTGCGCACATTTATTGGCAGTATCATCTCACTCAAGTGTTCGAACCAGAACTTTATCGATCGTTTTAATCATGATTTGCGCAAATCGCTGATGCAATATACAGAGCGTATGATATGATCTTTCATGAGATATACAGCGTTTATTATGACGCGGTGACCCGGGTGCTGCAGGCTGCAGCAAATGGAAAGAAATTCAGCCAGCGGCTATTGTCCGACATATCGATTCATCTCAAGCTGACCTCAGATGTGGATGATTTATTAAAGGCTGGTTTTGGTGTCGTTCCAAATGATAACCTCATGCGCTCGTTTGATTTCTTTGAACCAGATGGAACGCCCCGAATTACACGTTGTCCGGAAGTGCCGATTACCATTCTCGAAAAGCGCTGGCTAAAAACGATTCTTTGTGATCCCAGAATTCAATTATTTGATATTTCAGAACCGGAACTTGAGGATGTCGAACCCTTTTATCTGCCTGAAGATTTCGTCGTATTTGATCGCGAAGGTGAAGGTGATCCATGGACAGACGTCGGCTACATCGAACGATTCAGAACCATACTGATGGCAATGCAAAATGGCCAGAACATCGGCATTTCATGGTTAAGCCGGGAATCGCTGGTTTGCAGGGCTGTGTGCTGTCCGGATAAATTTGAATATTCAGAACTGGATGATCGCATGCGTTTGTGGGCGAATACGAGTGACAAGCAAATCAAGGTCACTCTGGCCCGGCTGTTGACCTGTGAGATATCCGATAGACCGCTGGGACACGAGTTCCCGCCAGAGCTTACCAGACCGTTGCCGGTTGCCGGATCCCGCGAGCTGGAGCAGGAAAAGCGAGAGAATGTATTTGATGATGGAGATGTGCTTCCTGAGCGTTTGGTCATCGAAATTACGAACGATAATAATACACTCGAACGGTCGCTTTTCCATTTCTCACATTTCCAGAAACAAAAAATCATTTCTCTTGGTGATAACCGTTATCGTCTGGAAATGAGCATTGACGATGATGACCGGGAAGAACTAGCCAATCGTGTGATTGCTTTTGGTCCGTATTTGCGCATTATCGAGCCAGGATGGCTGCGTACACAGATAACAGTCCGCCTGAAAAAGCAGATGGATTTATTGGGGCTATTGCGAGCGAGTGATGCAGATTAAAGGATGTGCTAGTTATCCGAGGGTCTTTCTCGCATGGCTTCGATCATATACATTGCCAGGCGATTGGTTTCCTGCTCAACACCGACGTAATAAGGGGTAGAAAGCGCGATCAGATATCTTTCCTTTTTATCTGCTGAAGAAACAACGGCGATTTCAAGTCTGTCATCTGCCGTAACTTTTCCGCCTTTGTTATAGACTATGGCGCTTTTACCCATAATTGCAGCGACGCCGTCACCAATACAGGATGGGGCTTTTTTCAGTGCATCTCGCACGCGGTTCATCTCTGCTGCAGAAAGTGCGAGTTTCCTGTTATCCGGCAATTCATCGTGTAATACTGTGCGGAACATGACTTCGGCCAGTTCTGCCAGTGTGGTGCAGTTCGATTCTCTTGGGCATTGGGGACGCATTTTTCCAGAGCTTCTGCGCTCGGGAATGACGCCTGTCAGATTGCCTTCGGCGTATTGCATTTCGGGGGATATGCGGACGCTGTCTTCGGGGTGACGGCGCACATATCTGCGTTGCATAACCATTTTGGGAAAATGAAACACATTGGGCAGATACTGATCGTTGATCTCGTCAAACCCGGCGATTTCCATCAGACGATTATAGGATGCATTATTGCTTGGAATAATTGCTTCACGGCATAGTTTTTCGACGGTGTCGCTATATTTCCCTTCAATATTTGTGTAGCTGATAACTGCCTGGCTGGTCAGTCCGTATTTTTTTAACGTGAGCAGTGCCATCAGACATGCCGCCAGTTTAACGGTCGAAGCGGGCCAGTAGTTTTCCTGTCCGTCGGGCGTCATTGAATATTCGAATGCGGTATTATGGTAGGAATAGTACTGCATCGATAGTTTGTTTTTGGTGCTTTTAATCGGTGCAATTAAAGCGTAGGTGTGTTTGGGGAGTTCATATCCAATCAGTTTAAAGTATTCGGCAAGATAGGTTTTGTTGGCATTATGCTGGGCTTGTTTATACCATTTCCGCGAAGATGCAGGTTCAAACCAATTGGCGTCGGACTGCAGTGCGCTTACTTTGCTGGGATCCGGAGATGCTGGTTGAAGAAGATTTGCAGAGGTGGATGGATCGGCAGGACCGTCTGTGACTGAAAGCGTATCCGGGGGCGTTTCGGATTGAACATCAGGGATTTCTTCAGCCGCGTCATGAACAGAATCATCAGATTGAGCTGAATCCGGGACCAGACCGGTGTCCGTTGCGTTGGCTGAGGATTCATTGTCTGGTTTCGGTATTTGTGTTTGAGTGACCGCATCACTGATTTTTGCTGGTTTGTCATCAGCCTGTTGCTGTTCAGAACTACTGGCAGGCAAATCGCTGGTTTGGTCTGATTCAGTGAGTGAAGGGGTGGTTTGTTCTGTGACTGATCCCGCACACCCTGTGCAAATCAACATCAAGCCTAATAATGAACTCAATCGCATCGACTTTCTCCGTGTCAATCCCCCTGATGCAGTTTAGCGCAGTAGAGTCAGAATGCCAAATTTCGCCGGGTTTTGGCAGATGATTGCATTTTTGATGGGGGTACACCACCAGTCATTCCGATAGGATGAAGCGAACAAATCATCTCGCTTGGGAAAAAAAATCAAAAAAAACTTGCACTTGAAAATGAAATTTGCTATAAAAGAAGACGCTTGAGGAAGTCGGTTTGGATTTCTTCGCAATGTTCACAGCTCACTGCTAAATGAGCCGAGAGTTCGGCCAGGCACCAGATAGCCACTTGCAGCAGAGGGGATCACGATCAGAGGGATAGCGACACTATGGTTCTCATCCACACTAAAATCCATTATTTTCGAACTGTCTGGTGATTCTGCGAAGGGTGTACTGTTTTTGTAGTACATCGAGCGTATATGTGCATTTGCGGAACTGTTTTCCGGGCATTCATACGTGCATCTCAAGGATTAGGCGAGGCGCATGGCGGTTTGTTTTGATGCTTGAGCAATGTCGAATGTATGGCAGTAAACAAACCGGGATACTGCGAATTGAGGAGCAATCTGATGGTTATTGTCAGAAACACAAGCAATACTGAAGAAAACGAAGTCATAGAGCGAAAGATATTCAAGACTTGGACGGAGGTCATGAAGTACATGAATATCGAGACCATCGAGCTGGCGTGGAATGTCGATGGTATGACTGCGCTCAAAGCATTGCGGAAGAAATATGGGGAGCATCTTGCGGCAATCCATGACAGGTTTCTCGACGAGGTCGTTGATGCATATCAGGATCGGAGTACATCCGAGCAGCTTGGGGCATTAGGTGAAGCCATGCAGGAACTCAAACTGCGTTTTTGCCGTCTCAATCTGAGCCCGGTCAAATACACCGTGTTCGTTGTCGAATCGGACAATACACGGGATTATCTCAATCAGTGGAAAAAAGTTCTCACGCGCCGACAATTCTTTAATATGATTGATACATTCTCAATGCGTCGTGGGGAGACACTGGACAAGCCATGCGAAGATGTGCGTATTCCCATGGAATTTCTGCAGGCAGTGAATAATCAGGGCAACAGATTCAGCATTGTGTATATTCTTGATGAACGCTTTCTCGTCATTCCATTTGAAACGTTTGAACGATTCAGCCCGGAATCCGTGAAGGGGTTGCGAGTCTATGATCTTCAGACCTGGCCGCTTCAGGAGCTGAAAGTGAATTTGTCATTCGATCGCGAGAACATTGAGCCGTATTCTTTGGAGATATCAACAGGATCCGGTGATGTGTATCATTATGTCGGAGATGATATCGATCGTGCGCGTTCGTGGAAGAAAACCATCCTGAATGAAAATGGTGATTATATTCCCGTTTATGACGAGGATGATGACGAAGATGACGGTAAATGGCGGGGACTTTCGCTTGGCAGGCAGTCATACGAGGAGATTCCGGTAATTGAGGATGCCACACCGATTTTTACGATTGATGAACGCATCGTATACTATTATGACAATGATGATGTTGATAATCGCCAGCCAGAGGATAACAGTTCTACGCGTTCTGCTTTGCAAAAGCGCCGCGAACGCCGCAAACAGCGCAATACGCTGATTGAATACAACACAATTACCAAAAAGTACCGAACGCTGAATTTACCGGCAGCAGCCTATATCAATGCGAGAGATCTTATACTGTACAAGAAAACATGGATCATTATTCCGGACAGCATCTTCAATCGTGATGCTGCATATATCATCAGGCTGTGGAATCCGCACACCCAGGAATGCCTGCGCCTCACCCAGCGAGATATGGGAGCTCACAATATCGAACGAATTATCCCTGTCGGTAACGGTGATGTGTTGATATTGCTTGATGATGGTCGTCTGTGTCGTTTTAACGTGGATTTGGTTGCCTGGCTTCGTCAGGATCTGTTACAGCACAAAGTCACCATTGATGACTGGCAAAACGAGGTGCGCCGTGGATATGACAATTTCCCTGAAGATACGGATCGATTCGTTCGTCTTCGCCGGCGCAATTCTACAGATCGCATGCTGATTACCTTTGAGGATGGTAAAACATACGATATTTTGCTCAAAGAAAGTTCATAAAATCTGATCCGGGAGAGATTGTCACCCATTTGAAAAATTCGATGCGTCAAGGTCGCTATATTGGCAGCATCCGGGACATTCTCCGGATGCTTTGACAATCGAACAGGAGAGAGTTCGCTGTCGGTCCAACCACATGAGAAAGGGGTTTGCAACCTCTGGAGGCATGTTCCTTCCGGCGGCGTACAGAATAATACAAGCAGTCATAGAACTGTATTGGTACGCGTGTCACCTGGGAATATCAATACTGCGGGTCGCGGTATATTCCCAGAACAATCGAATAACTGAGTGAATACGGTTGAAGTTATCGTTAACGGGACGGTGTCCCATTCTTCTCAGGAGAATGAGTATGTTACAGGTTTATGAAAGGCCGGCAGACTATCTGGCAGTGGTGCGTCAATATTCTCATTATGCATATGTATTATGCGAGGAGGACAGATGCGTAAGACGGATGTCTAACGAAGTGTTGAAGCAGGCAAAGCATGTGGCTTTGTTCGAAGGGGAAGAACCACGGAATCTAACCGGGAAGACACAGAATTATCGTCAGTATCTCAAAGCCGGAAATCCCAGAGTCTATATCGGTTTTATCCGTATGTTTGACAGACATTGCCGTGTCGTATTGCCGGATTATTCGGAATTGCTTGTGCCAAACGGAGATATGGATACATGGCATAGTTATAAGAATTTTGAATATTATTTATTAATGGATAAATGGCAGTATCCCAACGGACGTAAACTGGAGGATCTGACATTTGGCATTGAGTTTGAGTTCAGTGGGTTGGCGGATTCTGCGGCTAAGCAGAGATTTGTAGATGATATGAAGCAGTTGCTTGGGGAGCGTTTTGATCCCGATGCGTATGCGGGGCCCTATTGCTGGACACTGGGACATGATTCGTCGATTCATAATAAGAAAGACTATTTCGGATATGAGTTGCAGTCACCGATTCTGCATCACACGGATTCGGATTACCAAATCGTTTGTGAAGTATTGGATCTGGTGAAAAAGCATCTGGATGCCAAAGTGAATGTTTCATGCGGTACACATATACATTTTGGAAACTTTGTTGATGGCAGCCGAGGCTATAAGAAAATTATGGATGATAGCAGCCTGAGGTGGGAATATATAGAGAAATTCAAGGGCTTGAGTTTGTGCTATGGGAGGTTGGAGAGGGTTGTATTTGATCGACTTGTGGATCGTTCACGACGGCAGGATAACAATGAATATTGTGAATCCTGCATGGTATGGAAAGATGAGCGACATCGAAAGATAAATCTGGAATGCTACGAGGACAATGGCAGTCTGGAAAATCGTCATCATGGCGGTACACTGGATGCGGAGGATATCTGGCACTGGATGGAAGTGGTGGGACGATTTGTTCTGAAATATTTTGAGGATCCACAGATATTTGATGATGTAGCTGATCTTGAGACGTTTTTTGACCGGATTGATCTTGATGAATCGATACGGCAGTATTATTTGCATGCAGTTGAAGAAATGCGTGAG
>CAMKRB010000172.1 GCA_946415045.1 uncultured Myxococcales bacterium | reverse complement strand
AGGCGGGCTTATACGCGCTTTGGATCCACCCGTCAAATTATTTTTTTGATTTTTTTCATTTTGTTGATGATCACCGCATGGATACTGGGGATCACTGAGGGTGAAAAAAAAGACGTTCCATGGAACGTCTTTACAAAAATTTTGGTGATCTTGCACATCGCGCGCAATGCGCGCATCGCGCACCATCATCGTGCGCAGGGCGTATGGCCGCAGGCCATAGCCCGAAGCGGCCGGCGTATCGGCCAGCGGCCGATAGCTGGCCGACCTGCTACAATAACTGTATGGTCCCATAGACCACATAAACCAGCATCAAGGCCAGTACTGCGATAACAGCCATTAACCATCCCGGCATGCCCGGGAGCACGCCGACAGCCTTATGTATGGCAGCATCATCAAACCATGCTTTCTGCCGCAGTGCGCGTACGCGCAATCCGTAAATCAGAAATCCAGCGATACCAACAATCAGCCATATCAGCCAGATGATAAAACAAACGCGGCATATCTTTTTGACACCCGAAATGCCATTGAACACGACCGTTTTCATTTCCGGATGGTGTGACTGTGCAAGACGGGTGAGCAGGTATTCTTCGATGTTCTTGTCTTGAAGCTTAAATTGCTGCTGCTGCTCCCTCAGCAATCCAACCCGCTCCCATCCCTTGTTTCTGTCGCTGAGCAAAACCGGCACAAACGCGAATATGTCCGAACACCAGTTGTCGCGCTGGCGTACCGGATCGTTATATAAATTATAGATATTTTCGGTTGCCTTAATGGCGTTGTCGTAGTCGCCGGCTTCCATATCGTGCAGCCTCACAAACTCCTGGTAAATCAACCCAATCCTGAACGCATCGTTTTCCGATTCATTTTTATAGGAAACGATCACAGGAATCGTCTGGTGATACATATCCTCCCAAAAACCTCGCAGACGCAGGCGAGCATAGACGACTTCCTGTGTATCGTTCCATGAGCGTCTGGGAAGTTTCAGACGCATCGGCACAAGCTCAAATCCAGCGGTGTCGGCCGCTTTGATTTCCTGCTGATAAAACCATGCATTGCCGCTGAAATAGTCGACTACCATATCCTGTGGTTCGCCTGCGAACGATACATGGATTCGTGATTTGCCATCATTGTCGATGGTTTGAACCGCAGAAAAGGGCATCTCCCCAGGTTTAATCGTTTTCTCGGTGACTTCGGCATCAGCCAGAATCCTGATTCGCGTTGGTTTTTGTACCGTGAGTTCAAATGCCGTGACCCCCGATTCATCCGCATTTATCACATATTCCACAGCACCGTTGTTCGCGTTTTTGCGATATGCAATGCCGTCGATCTGAATTTCATCAGGATTGGTCTCGCCCGCCCCCGGCACCTGCTGGATAACGATGTCGCCCTGATATGGCAGGCCGTCTCGGATATCGGCATAGAGCACGCGATTGGATTTGCCTGGCATAAACGGCGCTGTCACCACCAGTTTTTGTAAACTGTGGCTGCTCGGGGTGTGCTCCAGGCCAAATGGCATGATGCTGTAAACCTCCGAAAGCCCGGTTGGCGTTCTTTGATTCACCCAGAAGTTATCCGGATGATCGAAAGATAACTTTCCACCGTCAACGTCCAGCTTGTCATTCCC
Organism: uncultured Myxococcales bacterium; assembly: GCA_946415045.1. Classification (GTDB taxonomy): domain Bacteria; phylum Myxococcota_A; class Bradymonadia; order UBA4248; family UBA4248; genus UBA4248. The sequence continues at coordinate 6,151 of CAMKRB010000172.1, read as the reverse complement.
ATTCCCATTCATAAGAAAACGTAAATCATCATTGTGACAGTGTCTGCCATACTGAGAATAACATTCCGGGATATGTGAGCGCACAGTCCCATGTGACGGGAGATCGACGCGAACCACACCATCATTATGTTCGTATCGACGCTCAAAATCGTCGTTTCCAAGGTGTCTTGGGTCATACCAGCCAATGTATATCTGGCTCTGATCGAACCATGCATTTTGGGGATTCGCAACTTCAAGCTGCAGGAGGTTCTCATCTGCATCCGGCGACAGCCATGGCGAAAAGCGAGCTGTGACCGTCACGTTGGCTAAAGACGCAAAGCTAAGACTTGCAGCGGCGACGATGCACAGCACGACGGCGTATATTGCTATCCAGATTAATTTTTTCTTCATTTCGAAATTCATTCAAAGAAAATTGTAATGAGTATCGTAACCATCGCCCAGCCGACATCGTGTTGGCGGGAAAGTCGTCAGCCCGTCACGATGAACTGCGGTCGCATATTTTTACGTGTACAGATGCATATACTGTGAATAAAGTCAAGCACAAGGCTGAACTGTTACTATGCGCCCGGGAATAATTCGTTTTGTTTGTATTTCGCATCAAAACATCTATAATCATCGCCAAATGCACCTCGGTTTGCGCATCATTTTTGAGTCGCGCAGCAAACGGATGCAAACTGGTCCGGGAGTGATGAAATGAATGCTCAGAGTTCGGATAATCCACAGCAGGACATCAACCTTTTGGACAACGATAACAGCGGATCGACAAAGATTTCGAATGTGTCGTCTGTTGATTCCGCAGCGATTTCTGCGAGTCTGGCACTGGCCGACATCCAGGCATCTGCCAAAAATCCGCCGCCCAGTTCATTGACGCGCAACTCCGACGCATGGTCTGTTGTTTCCCGCGATTCGGATTTGAACGACGTCGTCGGCGACAAGGGCGAACTTTCGGACGAATATATTGTCGGAAACCAGATCGGCCTGGGCGGCAATTCCATCGTCTATGAAGGCTGGCGAGTGAGCGATTATGCGCACATCGTGATAAAGGTGATGAGCGTGTCGTCGAATGTGCCGCCAGACCTCGTCAAAGTCGCAGTAAAACGATTCTACCGCGAGGCATCGCTCATCTCGACACTGGGCGAAAAACACATTCGTCAGTGTCTGGATTATGGCCTGTTCAAAGGCGTTCCATGCATGATCCTGGAATACGTCGACGGATTTGATCTGAACAAGCTGATCGAACGCGAGGGCCCCCTGCCGCTGAAAGAAGCCACCAATATCATCGAGCAGATTCTGGGCGCTTTGGATGAACCGCACCGTCGCGGCATCATTCACCGCGATATCAAACCCGCCAATATCATGATTCTGGACACGGCACCGCCGTATCAGGTACGCATATTGGATTTTGGCATTGCATCTGTGCTGAGCATTTTTCAGGAATCCGGGGATATCACGCAGCAGGGCATGACGCGCGGCACACCATCCTATATGGCACCCGAGCTTTTTACAGAAGCCGGGAAACCGAGTATCGAAAGCGATTTGTATGGCGTCGGACTTGTCTATCTGGAAATGCTCACGGGAAAACCGGCATTTGCACCGACGTCCTATGCCGATGTCGCATTCAAGCACATGCACGTGATGCTGGAAATTCCAAGCTCAGTTCCACAATCGATAGCGAACATCATTTTGCGCATGTGCGACAAAAAGCCTGAGAACCGCTACCATTCGGCATACGAGGTGATTGAGCGCATTCATGAATGCATATTTGCTGCGATTGCCGAGGAAGAACAATGCGCCAAACGATTTGAGAAAACGCCGTCCTATCACAACAGCTGCAGCAGCAATCTGAAAAAAGTTTCGCGGGAAAACGATGACAAGCCCAAACAAGCTCGCCGGATTCCGCTGTCGCTGATTGCGGTTGGTATCTTGTTTGTTGCGGCACTGGCATTGCTCACCATCGGCATTATTCAGCAACAGAGCGAGATTTCGCAGCTCAAAGGCAAGATTCAAACCGTGAGTGATACTGTCGTTCCGGCATCAATCGAAACCACAGTGCCGCCACACCCCGTCCCGGAACCGGCGGATGATGATGCAGAAAAAATACGCGCAGAAATGCAGCAAATGCAGGTGCAAAACGCCATCCGTCTGACGTCGATCAAAGTGAACGGGCTTTGGAGACTGAGTATCGCGCTCACGGAATAAGCGGATGAGCGCTGGAATCTTCTGATTCAATGGCTCCTATCCCCTTTTCCAAAAGGACAAGAGGAGCGGTTTTGCGCAAACTCGAAAGCGAAAAATAACAATTGCTTTTGGGTGTATGAGGGGGCAAGCCCCCTGCGCCGCTATTTGCAAGCAAATACGCGGCTACCCCCAATGCGGGGCTCTGCCCCGCAACGCCCCGGATCCGGCATCATTCAGTCTTTTCCTAGTAATATTGTATATATGAATAGACTGTCGCCACCAGCCCCATGCCGAGCAAAGCGATAATATAGACAAATCCCATGGGAATGCCTGGCATCACGCCTTTTGCCTTGCCCATTGCAGCAGCATCGAACCAGGCACGCTGACGGCGAATGCGGATATTTCGGGCACATATGACGTAAGCGATCAGACCGCCGAGCAGCCAGATGACAAGCCAAATACCTGAAGTGCGATGCGCGTGGGAGATGACTTTTTTATCATCAAACGGCAGGGTAATGACCCTGGGATCATGTTCCTGCGCCAGACGATTCAACATAAAAGATTCATAATTATAGTCTTTAAGCGAAAAATGATGATCCCCTCTCGAATCCTCACGGTCATTTCGGTTGATGAGCGGCATTGCAAGTGCGAACATCTCTTTTGCCCACGGTTCCTGCTGAATATTGGGATCGGTGTAGATATCGTAGGCGACCGAGGCTGCATCCATCGCCGTACCAAAATGGCCATTGTTGAGATAATGCAGCTTGACGAATTCCTGATAGATGGCCCCGATTTCAAAACGATCTTCAAAAAACTCCGCAGATGCAGGAATTGCAAATGTCTGGTAGGGTTCCTCCGTTGGAAATCCGGATGGGCTCACGCGTGCATAAATGATATCGATCTGGTCATTCCAGGCTTTTTCCGGACTGATATATTTGTATTTGGGCGTGAGCTTAAACTGCTTTGTATCACTGGCATGCACCAGCTGTCGGTCGAACCAGGCATTATCGATAAAATAATCGATCACCATATCCTGCCGTTCTCCGGCAAAATCGATGTACATCGTCGGCAAATCCACTTTTGGGTTAAAGCTCCCGATCACATTTGCATTAAAAGGTCTTTCGTTCAGAACAAATTCATGTTCGAAGGACTTATCGCCGGCTGTAAACCGAAGCTTTATATCCCTTTGAATGGTCATAAGCATAGAGGTAATGCCGGATTCGTCGGCTTGTATGATATATGTATTGTTTTGTTTGGTATACGGAACCGCGCTGATTCCAAGTTCTTTGATATCATCATCGGTGCCGGATGGATCAAGTATCTGCTCGACTTTGATGGGGCCTGTGTATGGTTCGCCATCGGTGATATTGACGATAAACACCCGATTCGCATGACCAGGTAAAAAAGTCGACCCGGCAACGACCGTATTTACAGACTGCGGAACAAAGCTGCCCCGCAGCCCAAAAGGAATGATCCGGTATCTTGGGCCGTGAGGCACGTTTTTTTGCAGCGGTTCTTCGAAATGCAGCTGTGAACAAGGTAAAGTCGCCGTCTGCAAAAGCAGGGGCGGAATTTTATTATTCTCCTCCGCTTTTTTGAAATCGCCCATCTTCTCGACAAACGTCGATTCATCAATACCGCGCAAATCGATATCAATCAAATCCAACTGCAAATCACCGGGACAATAGTGTTCATTGCAACGCTCGCAATGCAAATCACCAAATCCGTTTCTTGGAAAATAGTTAATGTAAGCATCTTCCCAATTTCCCCATCTGGTGAACAAGCCCTTGTCTGAAAAATAATTTCCCCATCTGGTGAACAAGCCCTTGTCTGAAAAAAGTTCAGAATCTGGCATTTTCTGTTCATCATCAATCGTGAACAGGATCAGGTTATCCATTTGTTTGGTCTGCACAGTTGACATCTGTGCCACCAGGGGACCGCAGTCCTCCTTTAGAATCAGCTGAATATGCGTAAAATATATCGAGACGATGAGGAAGAGAATGACGAAATACAGGATTGAAATGATGATAGTTCGTTTCATGGTAAGTGAAAAAGATGAATTGGTGAGTGGATATATCTGGCGCGCCCCGGCGGGGCGCGCCCCAAATGCGGGGAAGACGTTTAAAATGATGCCGGCGCGTATGCGCAGCATAGCGCCGGCCGGCCGCGTATCGGCCGCAGGCCGATAGCAGGCCGAACCTAAATCAGCTGCATCATGTAATAGAGCGAAATGAGCAGGCCAAAGATCAAAGCGGCGATGAGGCACACGAGCCAGGCCGGTGTGCCGGAGGGGATATAATCGGTGCTGCCGGAGGCGGCGGCTTCCTCCCAGGCCATCACGTTTTTATTGCGAATATGAATGGCAACGCCAATAAACACAATCACGCCGATGACGAACCAGATAATCAGCAGAATATTCATCGTTCTGTGATGATTCTTTTTATCGGCTTCGAATTGTGCGATGAACTGTTCGTCCGATCGAAAGAGCAGCTTTGTTTCGGGATGATATTCGCCGGCGAGGTGGCTGAGAAAATATTTTTGAAGCTGGGCGTAATTGGAAAAAGCGTTTTCAGCGGAACCCTGCGATACAATGATTGCGACGAGCGATATGATGGTCCCCAGGGTATTATCGGACGCTTCGTTATTCTGGCGGGCGTTTGACGTGAATTCGCGGAGAATCAGATCGAATGAATCGGCGGCTGTATGATTGGGGTTATTGGTGGCATAGAGCGCGATTGTCTGTGAGGATTCTTCGGTGGCGAATTCGGATGTGCTGATGCGGGCATAGACGATAAGTTGATCGCGGCTTGTGAAGATGAGATCGGGGGACAGTTCAAAGTCGTGGATTTGATTGGCAGGAATCACCTCGTGACCAATCCAGGCTCTGCCGACAAAATAATCGACGAACATTTGCTGAGGGCTTCCGGCGGGCACGATGTGGATGTGAGGCTTTTTTTTGGGGGTGATTGAGTAATCATCGATCGTGATGTGGAACGACTTTTCGAGCGGCACAAACGTCGCGTAGAATTCATCTTCGCCGGCAGTGAATTTGAAATCGGCCTGAGCGTTGATGGAGAGCGGTATCGAGGTCACGCCGGAGGGATCTGCGGGAATATTCCGGGACGGAATCGCAGGAAACACATTGATTTGCTCGACCTCGATATTGCCTTTGTAAGGCAAACCATCATGAATATCGGCGATCAGGACTTCGTTTGGTTCACCCAGCATAAAGGCCGAAGGCACAGAAATCGAAATCAATTTTTTTGGAACATCATCAGCATAAGGATCATAAAGCGTTTCTGGGATTGGAAACGGTTCAATATTTTCCAGGACAAATCCGTCCGCCTTAAACTCAGCACGTCCTGTGTGGTACCACCAGTCTATCAGGAGCGATTGATCTTTGGCCAAATTGTCATTTTTGTCGAAATCGCCGGCAGCTTTGAATAAATCCAGATCAGGCACAGTGAGTTCACCACTATCAAACTGGATTCTGACCTCTTTTTTCACAAATTCAGCAATCGCTGGATCGAGCTCACCATTTTTAATGGATTCGGCAATGCTCTTGTTTATCAGATCATCCAGCAGCTGTTTGGCGGGGTCTATTGATGACGGCGTATCATCCCTCGTTTCGAAATTGGGAATGTAGAAATAAGACCTGCCATTTTGGGTCAAATTCTTCATCCACGAAGGATCGTACCCCAACTCCCACCCCATACAAATCGAGGTATCATCCAAATACGGATCTGGATGCGCATTATCGAACTGAAACATAATGACGTTGCGCTGATCGGGCGATTGATAAGTTGAAGCCGTTGCCATCAGCCGCAGAGACAGATCGGGACTGGTGTATTTAAAGTACGACCCCAGAATGAAGAAGAGGACGACGAAATAAACGATAACGAGGATTTTTCTCATAGCCGGAAACTCATTCGATTCGGCACGCCCCTGCGGCTACAGCATTTAACTGTTCTGG
>CAMKRB010000171.1 GCA_946415045.1 uncultured Myxococcales bacterium | reverse complement strand
TCGGTCGTCTGGGACACGATGGCATGCGCGAAACCGACGAAGAAATCATCAGGATGATGTTAAATCAATAGTATATATATGAATACATTCGTTTGTGGTGTATTTTTGTACAAACAGTGAGTTCGCAAGCGACGTTTTAATGAGAAATGCTGAGAATAAATATATGATCTACACCTCAATATACAAAACGCCCGACGGGTTTGATGATATTGTGATGAGCTCGAATGGCGAGTGTTTGAGCGGACTTTGGTTTTATGGAACGCGTGACTGTAAATATATGATGAGCAATGTTGAGGATGAACTGCCTGTTTTTAAAGAGACATTTCGATGGCTTGATTGCTATTTTGGTGGCAGACAGCCTGAGTATATGCCGCAATATATCATTGAGAACCCGACGCCTTTTAGAAAAGAAGTATTGAGTATTGTATCAAAGATTCCATTTGGTAAAACGGTCACTTATGGTGAGATTGCTGACAAAATTGCGCAGAAACATGAAATTGCAAAGATGTCCGCACAGGCTGTAGGCGGTGCTGTTGGCTGGAATCCGATTTGTATCATTATTCCCTGCCATCGTGTGATTGGTGCAAATCACAAACTGACTGGATATGGGGGCGGTATGATGAATAAAGTTGCGCTGCTGAGACTTGAAGGGATTTATTTATAGTATGGCATGCCCGGGGTAGAAATGCTGAATGTCTGCGGTTTTGTTGCTGCTGTTGCATCTGCCAGGCAAACACAGGATGGATAAAAGTGCGGGATTACTTTTGATTTTGAGCTCGTTTGACAATTAACAAGTTACAAAACCATTGGCAATTGCGATTTGTTTTGCATTTTCGTCGTGCTTTTCATCCTTATATGCTGCGGCACACAGTTTTTCGTATTTCATCGTTCGCCAGGCCATATTTTGCGGTTCGATATCGTTTTTTATAATTTGAAGGATTTGAACGAGGCGATCCCCCAAACCGGCGCGCAGTGACAATTGTGCCAGCTGGAGTCCAAGATCGAGAAAACCGCCGATGTGCTGGTGATCGCGGTATCGCATCATATCGTTGTATAGTTGATTGAAAGCGGCTTGTTCAGCTGCATCCAGCTGTATGGTATCGCCGCATGCATCGGCACAGGATTGTTCATATTGTGCGCGCAGCATCATGGCTGCAGCGATTTTGGCCGATACATCATCGAGGTGATGAACAAATCCATCGCATGCGGCATGGGCTTCGATTGCAGCTTTATCGTATTCCGCGCGATTAAAGAGGATATCGGCGCGCATTAAATGCGTGCGTGTGACAAAGGGAATGCGCTGTGTAAAAGTAGCGGTTTCCGCAACATAATCGAGCGATTCCAGCGCATTTTCCATGTTTCCGCGCTGGCAGTCCAATGCAATTTGCGTGAGTGCTGCGGCGAGCTGCAGTTCGACATTTACTGAAGGATCGGGGCGTTCAATTGACTGGAAAGCGATGGCTGCGGCATCGGGATCGTCTGCAGGTTTGCCGGTTTCGACAGCCCACTGAAATCTGGTGAGCGCGATGGCCAGTCTGAGAGGTACAGCATTTGGCTGAGGATGTATATGATTCAGCAAATCCCGCGCTTCGTCGTAACGGCCCATCATCCATGCGTTCTGTGCGCATTCGAGCTGAATCATATCGATTTGTTCGCGCCGGGCATTGGGCAGTTTCGCAACTGCAGTCTGAACGTTGTGCAGGTGCATTGCGGCTTCGTCTGCTTTTCCGGATTGTGCGGCAAGCTGGCTCAGATAGAGGGTTTGCAGCCATTGTTCCTCGGGATCCTGACAGTGCATTTCCTGTGCGGATTCGAGTGCATCGCAGGCCATCTGTCCTTCTCCGGCATTTCGGTAGAGCTCAAAAAGCGAACGGTAACCCATGGCCTTGATTTCAACGGCTTCGGACTGAGGCAGGCAGGCACCGTCGATTGCGCCCATGGCGCGTGACAGATAATCGATGGCTTCGATGTGATGGGAGCATTTGGATTCAAGTGAGCTCAGGTGCATCAGCAATTCGAGTGACGTTCGTGTATCGGGGCCTGTGATGGCCAAATCCAGCGTATTTTGCAGGGTTTCGATGGCCTGCGGCCATTCACCGTCTTCGATCTGCAGCTGCGCCGTCATGCGCAAAGCCTGTATTTGTCTGGGGATATCGCCGAGTCTTGCGGCTTCTTCGGCACAGTGGCGAGCAATGGGCTCAATTTCGCTTCTGTTTTTTGCAAGTCCCTGCATTGCGCGCACCTGCCAGAACATCGACGTGAGGTAAATCGCTGCATTGCGCGCGTCATCCTTTAGTAACTGTTCGATTTCCCGGCCTTGTTTCAGCGCTTGCTCAAACCGGCGGTCTTTCAGATTTTGCTGTACCTGTGTGACAAGCGAACGTATCGCGTCAGTTGGCGCCTGGTTGTTGGCTGCTTTGGGCTGTTTGTTGATGAGTGCATGTATGGGTTTTCTGGGCATTTTGGATTTGTCTCCCACGGTTTGAAGCGAACCGGCGATACGAAACGCAGTTCGTTCGCAGATTTGCGGGATTTTTGTGTAACTGCTTGAGCCGTGCGTGTCAAGCTGCAAACCGGTGTATGCCGGGGGCTTATTTTATTCATAGCCAGTTTTGTGTCATCTGTGGCAGAATGGCGCGACGTATTGAGGCTGCGTGCCGTGGCACGCAGGCGAGATAGGCGCGCGAGTGAAGGCGTATCGGCGCGGCGCGCCGATAGCCGAAACGGCCCGGCGTGCGCAGCAGCCGGGCAACATGATAAAGGAAAAGAGATGCCAGTAGAGACGCGAACGGCCGTATACGGCGGTACTTTTGACCCCCCGACGCTGGGGCATATCGACTTGATTCGGCGGGCGGCGGCGCTGTTTCCGCATGTGACCGTCGGCATCGGCGTGAATCCGAATAAGCGGGCGCTGTTTTCGACCGAAGAGCGGCTTGAGTTTCTGCGCACGGCGCTGGCAGATTGCGACAATGTATCGTGCGGGGCGTATGACGGGTTGCTCGTCGATTATTGCCGTGCGGTGGGTGCGCGCGTGATTTTGCGTGGGCTGCGGGCACTTGCCGATTTCGAGTACGAATTTCAGATGGCGCTGGCAAATAAGGATTTGGCGCCCGAAATCGAGACGCTGTTTTTGGTTGCGGCGACGGACAAGATCTTTTTGTCGAGCTCGGTCGTGAAGGAAATTGCGATTTGCGGGCGCGATGTGTCGCCGTATGTGCCCAAATGTGTGGCGGAAGCAATCCATAGAATTTATCCGGTGAAGGGGTAGTTTTTCCGGGGCTTTGCCCCGGACCCCACCAAGGGCCTCTTTCCTCAGTTCGCAATATCAAATCCGCTTCGTCTCTCGCGCATAGCGCTTCGACTTGCGCATTTGATTTGCTCACTGGGCTCTACATTCGCGCCATTCACCGGATGGCGCTCATTCCGGCCCCCTTGGAACCCGCAATGATGTTTGCATTCTGCCATATATGTATGTTCTGCCATGGCTTAAAAAGGTCGAAATGGGGCCCCAACCCCATTCCGCCTGATTCTTACAATTCGGGTGAGTTTGGGCTGTGTGCAGTGATGAGTTTTCCGGGGCTTTGCCCCGAACCCCACCAAGGACCTGAGGCACTTGGAACCCGCATGTTCGTTTGTGTTTGTGGAGAAAGCGATGGAATCGACAGCTTATTTGGAAGCGCGTTATGAATGTTTAAAGCAGCTTTGCGAGGATACGGCGCACAAAAAGGCTGATGCGACTGCGCGGTATCTGGCTGCGGTGGCCGATTTGGATGCGCAGGCGGATGATTCGGTGCCGTTTTTACAGATGGTACGCGAGTTTGGGCTGAATCGCTTCGAGGCAGATGTCGTGTTTTTTGCGCTTGCGCCGACGCTGGATGCGGGATTTCGCCAAAAGATCATCGCGATTCACCAGAATTTTGCGCTGTCTGCGACGGATGTCGGGCTGGCGCTCGATTTGTTCAGTGCGGGGTTTGCTGAAAAAGTCGCGAACCGGCGGTCTTTTTTGCCATCGGCACCGCTGCAGGCCAATCATTTGTGCGAATTGCAGCCAAAGATGGGCGCAGAATCGGAGCTGCAGGAAATGGCGATTCGCTTGCCAGCCAGAATTGTCGCGCATATTCTCGATCAGGAAACCGATTTGAGCCTGGAGGGCTTTAGCCGGCTGATTTGGCCCGAGACGACGCTCGACCAGGTGATGCTGCCCGATAAGCAACTGCGCCAGATTTTGTCGGTCGTCGGCCATTACGAAGATTGTCTGGCACTGAAAAAGTCGTGGCAGTTTGAGGAGATCGGCGGAGGCGGCAGGAATATTATATTGTTGTTCAGCGGCCCATCGGGAACGGGAAAAACGCTGATGTCAAAAGCCATTGCCAATCACCTGAAACGTCCGCTGCTGCTCGTCGATGCCCATGAACTGCGCGCCAATCGCGGGCTTGAAGATAACCTCGATATTCTGTTGCGAGAAGCCAGACTGCGGCGTGCGGTGCTGCTGTTCGATGACTGTGAGCTCATTTTTGCGGCGAGGAGTGAAGGAAACCGGGATTTGCCACTGCTTTTGGCGGCGCTCGATGCTTATGAAGGACTGGTGGTTTTGACGACAAATATGCCGGGATCACTCGATCCGGCGCTCGACAGACGCGTGACGCTGCACATCGATTTCGAGATTCCTTCGATGAAACTGCGCGAACAAATCTGGCGTCAACATTTGCCGCAACAGCTCAAACTGGCGGATGACGTCGATTTGAAGCTGCTGGCTGAAAAATATGAATTTGCCGGCGGAACCATCCGCAATTCGGTCGTCGTGGCAATGAATCGCGCGCTTTCGGAAGCCTCAGAGAATCAGGGCGAAATTGTCGTGACCATGGCGATGCTCGAAGATTCGGCCAAAACCCAGATTCGCAACCGCATCAAGAAACTGGCCGATAAGACGCTGACAACGCTCACGCTCGACGATCTTGTGCTGCCCAAAAAGGTGAAAGACAAAATCCGCAGCCTGATTGCATCGGTGCGCAACAGCCGACTGATATTCGAAGAATGGGGGTTCGGCGCAAGGATTACCAAGGGACGCGGCATTTGCGCACTGTTCAGGGGCGATTCGGGAACAGGAAAGACGCTTTCGGCCGAAATTATCGCCAATGAACTCGGGATGACGCTGTATCGCGTGCGCATTCCGGCGATTATTTCAAAATACGTTGGTGAAACCGAAAAAAATCTCGAGAAATGCTTCCGCGAGGCAGCCGCAAGCGGCGCGTTATTGCTGTTTGACGAAGCTGATTCGATTTTCTCCAAGCGCACCGAAGTCAAGGATTCGAACGATCGCTATTCCAATATGGAAGTGAATCTGCTGCTGCAGGAAGTCGAACGATTTGAAGGCGTCGTGATTCTCACGACAAATCTGGATGCGGCTATCGACGATGCATTCGAACGCCGCCTCAATCACAAAATCGATTTTCCTTTCCCCGAGCCTCGCTATCGTTCCCTTATCTGGAAACGGCTGTTGCCCGCAACCGCACCATTGGCCAAAGATATCGATTTCGAGATTCTGGGCAAGGATTTGGAGCTCTCGGGCGGATGCATCAAAAATTCGGTCGTGCGCGCGGCCTATATCGCGGCCGAACGCAATGTGCCAATCGATATGGATTTGCTCGAAGCCGCTGGGCTTCAGGAATACCGCGAAATGGGAAAACTCGTCCCGCAGCAGCGGAATCCATGGGATTAATGGGTTTTCTGGGGCTCTGCCCCAGACCCCGTCAAGGGGCTGAGCCCCTTGAAACCCGCAATGTTTTTTTACAAGTTCCCATTTTTTACCAGATGCCATGGCCCACAAAAGACTCAATGGGGCCTCATCTCCATTTCGCTTATCCCCTACCCGCCAGCGGCGCGTAGCCGCGCAAAGCATGTGCTTACGGCGCAAGCCGTCTAATAAAAAAACAAATAAATATGCTTATACCATCCAGTATCAACATGTTGCGCTATATGCTCGAAAATGCGCACAAGCGCGGATTCGGTGCGGCGCATATGCTGCAGCGCGCACGCGACTGCCAAATCGACGCGGTTTTGTGGGGGGCTTTGGCTCAAAACGCAATATCCCCGCAAGACCTCGGATTGTCCGAAGATAAATGCCAGGCGGATTTGCTGTTATTCAGAATGCAGCAAACAGCCAGAATCAGCTTGTGGCAGCGGACGCTGGCATGCGTTGTACCGGCTTTAGAAGAAGGTGGGAGCGACTGTATCGTGCTCAAAGGCCCACCGCTGGGCATTCGGCTGATGGACAGCGAAATGTGGCGCAATACGAGCGATCTCGATGTGTGGATTAAACGGGATAATCTCGAAAAATCCGCACAAATACTGGAAAAACTTGGTTATCGCTGCGGTATCGAACCGCATCTGTGGGCAACCAATCAAATATTGTATACGCACGACAGCCTTGTCCCTGTCGAGCTGCATTGGTCACTCGCCCCGTCCCCCTGGAAAAGCCCGTCGTTTGATGAAGCAATGGAACGTGTGCAAACCCAGGAATTTCGCCATACTTTGATAAAAGTACTGTCAGATGGCGATTTGTACTGCCATTTGCTGCTGCACGCGCACCAGCATTATTTCGTGCCCAAAACACTCATCGATCTGTGTGCCGGTATCGGGAATCTGAACATCGATACGCAATTACTCGATAAATATGGGTTATTGCGCATGGATCGATGCGTGCGCGGTGCCCTGTCTGCATTTGGTGATGCACCGCAGTCCGGTATGTGTACCAACGCCATGTCTGCCATCATCCGCGGGTATCTAAAGGATATGCTCGCCGATGCACGCAGCGGCGGCCTGATATTTGGCGGCGATTCTTTTATCAGTACGGTGGCAGGCGTGGGAATTCGTGCATTGTCGATGGGATTGCTCGACGGATGCATTTACCCCATAAAAGCCGCAGCCGATGTGATGCTGTTTGGCCCACATCGGCTGGGAAAAGTGATGGCTGGATTTAAATTTTAAATGACTGCAGCAAAAGGATTACTGTGATTTCCCCAGGCGTCTTCTGATGCCAAGTCCCAATAATCCGAGCATCGCCAGTATGCCTGCGCCAAAATCAGTTCCGCTTTTTGGGGCGGCTGAACAGCTGTCTGTTGGACTCTTTGCGCGTGGTTTTTGGAATTTTTTGGAACCGGCCTGGTTGCTTTCAATACTGCTGCTGTTTCCGTTGTTGTTGTTTCCGTTGTTGTTGTGATTGCATGCGGAATCGGAATCACACCCGGGATCGTCGCAATCTATCTTGTTGTCGCCGTTGTTGTCGATCCCGTCGTTACAGATTTCGGGCAAACAAGCGGATGAACTCTCGCACAGAGGATCATCGCAGTCGATGAGATGATCGTTGTTATCATCTATGCCGTTGTCACAGATTTCGTCGCTGCAGTTCTGTCCATTCGGACATGGAGGTAACACCAGACAAACAGCAGCATCGGCACACTGTGGATCGTCGCAGTCTGTCTTGTTATCGCCGTTATTATCGATGCCGTCGCCGCAGATTTCTGCGCGGCAGCTCACAGCATCGGCACACAGCGGATCGTCGCAGTCTGTCTTGTTATCGCCGTTATTATCGATGTTGTCGTCGCAGATTTCTGCGCGGCAGCTCACAGCATCGGCACACTGAGGATCGTCGCAGTCTATCTTGTTGTTGCCGTTATTATCGATGTTGTCGTCACAGATTTCCGGCTGGCATTTCAAAGCGCCGGCACACTGAGGATCGTCGCAGTCAATTATATTGTCGCCGTTATTATCGATGCCGTCGTCACAGA